>CAYVUI010000004.1:29886-40287 GCA_964454745.1 uncultured Pirellulales bacterium
GAAAACGGGCAATCTTTTCGAGCACCAGCGAAAAATCAAGGTCCCGCTGGGCCTGGAATTTCTCGAATTTTTCCTCGCCGGCAAGCTGACGGACCACCGAGGCGATCTGTTCTTCCTCCATCGCGGGGGTGTCCATTACGATCAGTTCGGTATTGATACGCAGAATCGGGGGCATCGTGGCGGTCAGGTGCACATCCGAGGCTCCCCGGCTGACGGCGTCGGTAAGAATTTGCTGGATATCGATCATGACCCTTCCTTTATATTGAATGAGAATCTCCGGGCACAGGCTGTTTTCTGTATCGTCACAAAGGCCGGGCCGGTTAAGCTGCGGTTTGGATTTCCCCGGTTTATCGGACTGTGTGCCGGGGCGATAGACTGAATTACGCCGGCAGATGGCAGAGGTACTGTTTGACCAGTTTGGTCAGTTCCTTGCGGTGCAGCGGCTTGGGCAGGTAGTCTGTGCAGCCGATCTGGATGCATTTTTCCCGGTCGCCCTTCATGGCATTGGCGGTAAGCGCGATCACCGGTGTTTCGATGCCGATTTCCCGTATCTTTGCCGTCGCCTGGTAACCGTTCATATTGGGCATCTGCATGTCCATGAAGATCAGCGAGAAGGTCTGTTTTTGACAGGCCTCAAGGGCCTTCAGGCCGTCCTCGACGATGACGACATTCAGTCCCATTTTTTCGAGCAGCAGTTTGATCAGCATCTGGTTGGAAGGGGCATCATCAGCGACGAGCACCAGGCCTTCCATGGGGGTCTTCTCTTCCTGCGTTTGCTCTGCGGGCTGCTCGAATACTTCCTCTACGTGCTCGTACTTATCCATGTACTGCGTATTTTCCACGTACCCCACAGGAAGTGTCAGTGTGAAGACCGAGCCCTTGCCGGTTTCGCTTGAAACCGAAAGGCTTCCTCCGAGCAGCTCGACGAGATTTTTCGTGATCGTCAGGCCAAGGCCGGTCCCCCCGTATTTCCGTGTCGTGGTCGCGTCCGCCTGGCTGAAGGCGTCAAAGATCAGTTCCTTCTTATGCTGAGGGATTCCAATGCCCGTATCTTCCACATCGAAGCGGACCAGCGGTTCGCCGTCTTTGTCTTCGAGACTGACATTGACAAACACATGCCCCCTGTCAGTGAATTTGACCGCGTTGCTGATCAGGTTAATCAGGCACTGGGTCAGGCGTGTCGGATCGGTTTCGATCTGGGCGGGGAGCTGGCTGCACTGGCAGATTTCGAATTTCAGCCCCTTCTTGATCGCCGAGGGCCGCATCATCGACTCGATATTGGCCAGGAATTCCGAAAAACCGCATTGCACTTTTTCAACATTGAGCTTGCCGGATTCGATTTTTGAGAAATCAAGAATGTCGTTAATCAGTGCCAGCAGTGTATGACCGGCATTACGGATCGTATGGATAAATTCTTTCTGATGGCCGGGCATCTCCTCCTCGGCGAGGATGTCACTGAACCCGATGATCGCGTTCATAGGGGTTCGGATCTCATGGCTCATATTGGCCAGGAATTCGCTTTTGGTCTGGTTGGCCATTTCGGCCTTTTGGCGGGCCTCGACCAGCTCGCTGACATCGATAAACGAATGGATCAGGTAAATGAGTTTGCCCTGTTCGTCGCGTACGGCGTTGGTGTTTTTCAGGATGTCATGAGCATTTTGATATTTATCATAAACCGTATCCTGCAGATAATATGCTTCATCTTCTGCTCCAGGACAATTGAGCGGACATTGGTCGCAGTTCTTTTCCGCGAGGATCCGGCAATTTTTCCCTATGATTTCCTCCTGGGCATATCCAAGAATCTCACAGAACTGGCGGTTTGCTGTTGTGATGATCTTATCCGGGCTTACCGTATACACTGCCGTGGCCGCGGTCTTGAGGAACAGTTCGAGCTGTTCCTTGGTTCGCTGAAGTTCGATTTCATGGGCTTTTCTTTCCGTAATGTCATCGATGACCCAGACGGCCCCTTTGGCCATATCCGGCGGAGAAATCGCCTTGCCGTTGAACAGGCACCAGACGGTATGCCCGTCCTTGTGCCGCAGCGGATATTCTGCCTGAACAATTTCTTTTTCGGCAAGCTGCCAGTAGTATTTTTGTCCGAATTCCTCAAAGTTTTCCGTGGAGAGATGAAGCTGCTGGGGGCCTTTGCCGATCATCTCATCCGGCGTATAGCCAAGCATTTCGGCCATTCGGTGGTTTACATTTACGAGGATGCGGTTCTCGAGCACCATAATTCCGACCAGGCTCGAATCAAAAATCGCCTGCTGCTGGCGGAGTGCAGTTTTGAGGTCTGTTTCCGCCTGTTTCTGCTGGGTAATATCACGTACACTGCCTTGGATCAACAACTCTCCCTTGTATTCAATCCGGTTTAACAGGACCATCGCCGGGAATTCCCTGCCCTCGGTATCGCGATGTGTCCATTCGAAGCAGCATGACCCGGCAAGGAAGCATTCCTTGATCTTTTTTTCCGCCAGGGCCACCGAATTCGTTCCGTCCGGCTGATACTCCGGTGACAGGTCAACCGGCGTTTTTTCTTTGATTTTTTCTTCGCTGTCAATCTTATACAATTCATAAGCCGCTTTATTGGCACGGACAAATTTGTAATTCTTTGGTGAAAGAATGACCAGTGCATCCCGGCTGGATTCAAACAGAATGCGATATTGGTTTTGCGCGTCGTGAATGGACTGTTCTCTTGAATAGATAAACTCGTCCGTTTTCCTTAGATTGAGATAGAAAAAGGTGATCAGGGCGGCCACGATCAGCAGGGTCAGGCCGCCGATGTCAAAAAGGAATGTCGTAAACGCCTGCTCATATTCCGTGATATCCATTCCAAGCAGAAGCTGTCCTACGGTTCGATTCCCGGCATCAACGAGCGGACAGCTCATGAGCTGCCATTTTTTCTTTTCAAAACGGACATTCTGATGTCCTACTCCCTCGGGAATCTTTATTGACGAAAATTCCTTTGTCAGTTTCATCCAGGAGGACTGGCTGGAAGAATAAATAAGGGCTTTACTTGAATACTCTTCCCAAAAGTAGTCGCGTTTGAGAAATTCCATGCCGCGCTGCCAGGTCTCCCTGTTGAGATACTCTTTCTCAATCAGGATTGCCAGTTCGACGTTCTGTTCCTTGTGGATATCCTGAAGGACCTCTTCAATTTCCTTGCCCAGCTCGATATAGCCGATCAGCTTTTCCTGCCGGAATACTGGCTTGACCACGCGGAGAGTAAACGTGCCCAGCGGTCCCAGCTCAATACCGCTTGCGGTTTGGCCGGTTTGCTCCGCTTCGAGAGCGGTAAATCGATTGATCAGGTCCCCGGATTTTTCCGGTTTGTGGATACGTACAAGGTTGACCCTTTCGGGCGAATGGAAATAAAAATGCGTGACTCCGAATTGGTTATGCAGGCTCTTAAACAAGTCCTGATGCAGTGACAGCAGCAGGCCGGTGTCCTGACGGGCCAGTGCATCCTGCGTTTTTTCAGTTTGTACCAGGTTTTCGACCGTTGCGGCCAGTCCCCAGGACTGGTCGTCGAGGATTTCTTGGAATCGAATCTGAATTTCCTGAATCTTTTCATTTGCGTTTTCATGGCGAAATTGGTTGTGCTGCCAGTAAAGAATTCCAACAAAATAAAGCAGCAAAAGGCACAGGAAAGTCAGCAGCGGGACCAGCAGGCGATTGGAAACCAGGTTTTGCGAAGCGTCCAAAGGCCCTGGGTGTATAGAGTCTGTGTCTACAGTGCACTCCGGATGCGAATTACGGCTTCGCTTTTCCATACGTTATAATTCCTTGTTTTGGCCCTTAAGAACCGAAAGTCCCGTTTCATGTTCACAATATGCTCACTCTTGGTATCGGTCTTTTCGGTATAGAAAATTGCGCAAATCGTGTGATTTTCCCCAAAAGGGGGACTTGGAGGATTATTATGGGCACAGCGGTCCGATAAAATTACCTGAGCGCATAAAACCGCATTGTGTTTTCGCACCTGCAAATGATGAAACGGGCTTTAGCTCCGCTTTTTGCCCTTGACCGGCTTGCCCTGGACGTACCGCTGGATGTTCTGCATCGCCTGGCGGAGCCGCTGTTCATTTTCGACAAGGGCGATACGCATGTATCCCTCGCCGTTCTCGCCGAAGGCCCGGCCGGGTGCCATGGCCACGTACGCATTTTCCATGAGTTCCATCGCGTAATTGATCGAACCCTTACGCCCGATATGCTCTTTGGCCACCTTGGTCCACACGAACATCGAGGCCCGCGGCTTTTCCACTTCCCAGCCGAGTTTGTCGAGCCACTTGCAGATCAGGTCCCGCCGGGTTTCGTAGAGTTCGTTTTGCTGGTCGATGAAATCCTCGCATTCCCGAATTGCGATAATGCTCGCGATCTGGATCGCCTGGAAGATGCCGTAATCGTAATAGCCCTTGATCGTCGAGAGGGCATCGAGCATCTGCTTGTTGCCCGCGGCAAAGCCCACGCGAAAGCCCGCCATGCTGTAGGGCTTGCTCATCGTGGTAAATTCCACGCCGACATCTTTGGCCCCTTTGGCCGAGAGGAAACTGGGCGGTTTGTAGCCGTCAAACGAGGTTTCGCCGTAGGCAAAGTCGTGCACGACCGCGACATTAAACCGTTTGGCCAGCCGCACCACCTCGTCGAAAAAGCCCTCGTCTACCGTAATCGCCGTCGGGTTGTGCGGGTAATTGAGGATCATCAGCTTGGGCTTGGGGTACAAATGCTCGCAGACATAAGTCACCTTGCGGAGGAACTCCTCGTCGTTGCCCAGCGGCACGGTGATGACATTGCCGCCTGCGATCGCGACCGAGTAAATATGGATCGGAAAAGCCGGGTCGGCGACGATGGCCGTATCGCCCGGTCCGAGCATGCCCAGGCACAAATGGCTGAATCCCTCCTTCGAGCCGATACACGCAAGCATTTCCGTTTCCGGGTCCAGTTCCACGTTCCATTTTTTCGCATATTTTTTCGCCATTTCGCGGCGAAGATTGTAGACGCCCTTTGACGCGCTGTAGCGGTGATTGCGCGGATCCTGGGCCGCCTGGCACAGCTTTTCGATGACTTCCTGCGGTGCGCCGTCCATCGGGTTGCCCATGCCAAGGTCAATGATATCGATGTCGTTTCGCCGTTTTTCCAGCTTCAGGGCGTTGAGCTTGCCGAAAAGATACGGGGGCAGACGCTTGATTCGATCCGCGGTGACTACTTTAAACTGCTTTGCCATTGCGTTGGGTTCCGATCTATATGAAATATATTATACCAATCCGACGATTACAAAAAAAACAGCGGGCGGGATTTTAATTGCCCTCTTTTTGTAAACCCTTAAAAAACATGTGTTTACGTGTTAGCAGTAAGGGGTAAGAGGACTTGGGGACTCTCATTTCCTTACTGAAACAACATGATTTTATACGGTTTTGATCCCCATTTCAAGGGCGATTAGAGCTGTTTATTTTGAAGTTTCATGCTTGCGGTATGTAGTTCTGCTGGGCGAGCAGGCGGATGTCGGATTCGCTGGGTTCGCGGACGATGCAGAGGAGTCGGTCGGGGCCGACGCTTTCGACGAGGGGCTTGATTTCATCGGCCCGGGCGAAGACCTGGCACGATTTACCGGAATTGACGATCTTCTTTATCAGGTCGTACCACTGGGGGAGGGCTTCTTTTCCGGCCCCGGGCTGCCATTGGATTGCACGGAGGTTTTCGATCTCCAGCAGGGCATCGAGATGGGGGATCATGCCGATTCCATCGAGGTGGAACAGGGGGTAATCCATCGCATCTGTCATTCGACGGATCGAGGGGATGCAGAATCGGCGGAACATCTCGGGGGAGATCATGTAGGCGAAATCCTCCTGTATGGGGAAGCTTGATCCCGGGGCCCAGATTCCGACCCATCCGCAGACGTGGCCGGGGTTTTGTGAGGTTTCGATCAGGGCGATGTCGTTTTGCCATTCATCGAGCCAGAGCCGGGTGAGGTATTCGATGACTTTTAGGACGCGGTCCGGTTCTGTGGCGAGGTCCATGAGCAGGTTTTCGGTCCCATAGAGGCCGGAAATCGTATCCAGGATGCCGCCGAGGTTCCAGGGCGAGACATAGTAGCGGTTGGCTGCGTTTGCGGCGGATTGCGCGGTGGTTTCGATCTGGGTGCGGTAGGCGAGATTCTCGGGGGTCAGTTTCACGTCGAGGATTTGTTCAAGGGTATCAAAAACGGGGTGGGACCAAACGGTATCGTGGTTTACGTATTCAATTTCACCCCCGAGCGAGCAGGCCATGGCGGTGGCACTGAAATCGATGTGGTGATAGGGTACGGCCACGCCGTGATAAGTGGAATAAGCCAGTTTTTGTTCGAACCGGGCAAGAATCCCGTCAACATCAGTCCAGTATTGTTCGAGCGAAGTTTCCTGGATTTGGGTGTTTTTTTGCTGAATTGCGAGAATCAGCGGCTTATTTTGATCGCTGTTATTCCACCAGTTTTCAATGTATTTTGCAATGATTGCGAGCTTTTCAGAGAGCATAGATTATACCTGAAAACAGTAATAAAATCTCAAAAATGTACATATTTAGTGCTTTAGAGCACTTAGCTTTATTCGTGATTGTAAGCGTTTTGCGGTATTTTGCAATAAATATTGCAAAAAAAGCAGGGATATTCGTAATATTTTCTTGCAATATATTTATTCGATCAGTACGATTGGGTATAAAGATTGATGGAATGTCTTAACGGAGAGTCATGGTCATGTCAATTATGGAGATAGCCAGAAACGCGGGCGTTTCCCCTTCGACGGTGTCGCGGGTGATCAATAATAAACCCGGAATTGCAGAAGCGACGCGAATTCTTGTTTTTGATGCCATGGATAAGGTCGGGTATGTTCCCAGGGCGGCACACGCGCGTCCGGGCCGCAAGACCAATGGAGTGAGCATGCCAAAAGTGTCGAATGTCGCATTTATTTCCTTTGCACGGTACCGTTCGCAGCTTCAAAGCCCGGTGTATGCGGAAATCATTCACGGGGTGGAAGAGGAGCTTGCCGGGGCGGACATGAATATGATGCTCAAGCACGTCCGTGATGATAAGGACCTTTCGGAATGGTTCTCCAGCCGGGAGATGGACGGGATCATTCTTTTTGCTCCCACGGGGGATATTGACAGTTGGGTCCGTTTTAACCATAAGACGGTGCCGGTGGTTTCGATTCTTGAGCGGGACAGCCGGCTTCCGTGGTGTGACAATATCAGTTATGACCGCAATGCCGTTGCTCAGCGGGCGTTTTGGTATATGTATGAGCAGGGACACCGGGAGATTCTTGAGCTTGGGGATTCAAACCATACGCGTCGCCTGGGCGAACTGGCCGAGGCGAACGGAGTTGAGATGTTTACGCTTGGAATCGAAGCGGATTCTCTTTATATTTCAAATGAGCAGGAAAACCGTCCCGATACCGGGGTTCTCGCGGAAAAATTTGAAGCGTATCTTTCGCGGTATTCACTTCCGAAGGCGATTTTTGTTCCCGCGGATGCTTTCGCTGTGCCGATCTATTCCCTGTTAATGCAGAAGGGGTATACGGCCGGGGTGGATTTCGAGGTGGTTTCGGTCAATAATGAGGCGAGCTTGCTCGATGGCCTTAGCCCGAGGCCGACGACGATTGATATTCGTTCCTACGAAATGGGCCGAACCGCGGTACAACGGCTGTTGTGGCGCAAAGAGCATCCCGACGAGCCGCGTTTGACACTGACCCTGGATCCGGTCTTAGTAGAATCAAAAAGGGAGAACTGATTTCTATGAAATGTATATTTACTGTAACGAGGCAATTAGTCAAATGAATGAAAGGAGAGAGGTAAGATGGAAAAAAAACTGTCAAAAATGAGGAAACTGGGATTGGTAACGGTGGTTCTTATTACGGTTTTGTTCACACCTGTTTTTGCGAGTTATACCGGGCAGACTGGTACGGCGGACCAGGTGTATAACCGCGCGAGCGACTGGGCCGGGACCAGCCATGTCGTGGGAACGACCGGGCATGGCAACTGGAGCTATCACATGATGCTAAAGAGCGACGTGGATGCCTACGGAAGGGGTGATTCGAACTACTGGACGGGATGTGAATATCACGCGACAATCAGCGATCTCGGCTCGGTAGGCGCATATCGTTTTTACAGCCCGATGCCCGCGATGGCGGACCTTGAGGCGTACGAGGATCACGTTGGAGCGATGTGGAACAAGCAAACCAACGATTACCTGGATTACCGGGAAAGTGAGATTACGGTGGTATTTACGGCCCCGCAAAGCGGGTTGTATAACGTGTTGGGAGATCTGTACTGGAGCAACGAGCTTGTCACCGACCCCCGGTCGTATGTTCATATCGGGACACTCCAATCAGGTGTGTATACGAACCTCTGGACGAGCATAATGCTTCGCGACTCTGACTATGCGGCGCCGATCGAGGGAATGGTTGACCCGGCGAACCCGCTGGCGGTTCCGGGTTTTACGAACAATTCGGATCTGCTTGGAATCGATCTCGCTGCAGGCGATCAGCTTTTGATTACGCTTCAAACCGGCGTTTTGAACTATCGCAAGACCAATATTCATGATTCCGACGTTTATATCGAATACGTACCCGAGCCTGCGACGTTTGGATTGATTGGCCTGGGTTTTGTTCTTCTTCGAAAACGAAGTTAGGTGCTTTTGGTGCTTAATTGACAATATTAGAATTCACTCTAATTCAAGGAGAGTACTGATGAAGAAAGAATGCTTTTTAACCATCGTAATTACGGTTGGTGTTCTGCTTTCGCTTCCGATGGTGCAGGCGGATATCCAGCTGAGCCGAAACGGGGACTGGCTGGCCAGTGACCTGGTGACCGACCCCAACGGTCACGGAACCCAGTGGGACCCGGGCACTATGGCGTGGACCTATTACACCAAGTGGGTCGAGCCGGGAGATGCGACGGTGTATCCGGGCCCGGACTACAACCCGGCGGAACTGATGCAGATGCAGTATCAGCCGACCAAGACCAGTTATTATGACCCTGTGTCGGCGATCACTTCGAATAACGGACATATTCCGTTTGAATATGAGACGTTCGGATCGCTGGATCACCTTTATGTGTTCTGGAACGATATCACCCAGCAGACCGGTGGGTATCCTACGCAGGTGGATTTTGACGCACCTTATGGAAAACAGCAGTGGTGTGTCGCGGTGTTTACGAATCCTTTCCCGTTCGATATTACGGTCGATCTTTCCGGTGCAAGCGAGATTCAGACCGCAGCCAAGGGGTCTCTGGACGGTACGAAGGTGGAGATCGCGACGGTCAATACCGCTTTTGACAGCAAGACGGTTTTGTGGTCTTACGAGTTTTCGACGAGCAGCCCTTATATTGACGGGGTCTGGGCCGAATTTGTGACGTCACATGTGTTCGGTGATTTCCTGCTCGAATCGGGGGTTCAGGATATTGTGTTAGCCGCAGGAGAATCTCTGGCGTTTGGATTGCGAGCGGGCAACCTGGAAGGGACCGGCCAGTACCTTCGAACGAAATGGGTTGACGATGAAGTGACTCTGACGATTTCTTCGAACGAACCCTTGACGCTGACGGTGGCGACAAACCCGGCGGGCAACGAGGGGGCGACCACCGGGGCGGGCAGCTATTCGCTCGGGGATGAGGCGGTAATTAGTGCTTTTGATTTCAACGATTGTGCCAATGGTGTTGTCTATGTGTTTGATCACTGGGAAGGCGAGGTCGCAGACGCCAACGCGGCCCAGACGACGGTGAGCATGGGTTCGAGCACAGCGGTGACGGCGGTTTATGCCGCGACGGCGCAGTGCGGGGACGCCTGTCACCCGGTTCCCGCGGGCAGTGTCGACGGGGACTGTGATGTCGACCTGGATGACGCGAACCAATTGGCCGCGGGTTGGCTGGATTCTTCCTTATAATTTTGAGTGTATCCTAATCCTACGAAAGGAGATTTATGATGAATACAAACAGCGTTGAAATCAAAAAATACTTTTTTACGCTCTTCCTGGCCGGCTGTGTTATTTTCGCGGGTCAGTTACTGGGGTACACGGGGGAAGATCCGAATGCCCTGGAGGTTTATAACCGCGCGACGGCATGGGCGGCGGCGAGCCATTCTGTGGGAACGAATTCGCATGGAAACTGGAGTTATCACATGATGACCAAGGCCGATATTGACGCATACGGCCGCGGGGACGATGCGTACTGGACGAACTGTGATTACGACAGCACGATCAGCGATCTGGGAGAGACAGGGGCCTATCGTTTTTACAGCCCGATGCCCGCGTTTGCGGACCTGGAGGCGTATGAAACCCATGTGGGCGTGTTGTGGAACAAGGCAGACAATGACCACCTCGATTACCGTGAAAGCGAGATTGCCCTTACCTTTACCGCGCCGGAAAACGGGAATTATAACGTGGTCGG
>CAYVUI010000004.1:40297-63683 GCA_964454745.1 uncultured Pirellulales bacterium
GGAGCAATGAACTTTTGACCGACCCCCGGGCATATGTGCATATCGGGACGGTGAAATCAGGTGTGTATACGAATCTCTGGACGAGCGACATGCTTCGCGGTCCGGGTGGTGATTATACACAAATGGTCGATCCCGCGAGCCCGGAAGCGGTTGCGGGCTTTACGGACAATCCCTCGCTTCTGGATATTCGCCTGGATGCGGGAGAGCAGATCCTGATTATTATGCAGACGGGTCTTTTGAATTACCGCAAGGCGAATCTTCACGATTCCGGTGTATATATCGAACGGTTCGAACAGGGCGCACTGGCGACTTACAAGCGTGTCAGCGCCTGGGCCAGCGATACGCACACGGACGGTGAGAACATGCACGGCAACTGGAGTTATCACATGATTAAGGGTACGGATGTCGCTACGTATGGTCGTGGTGATTCGACGTACTGGGTGGATATGAATTACCTGTCCGCATCGGATAAGTACCAGTTTACCGAGCCTTTGCCCGCGTTTTGGGTCTCTGAGGCGTACAGCAATCTCGTCAAGGCAATGTGGAACAAGGCTGACAATGATCACCTGGATTACCGTGAAGCGGAGATGGCGATGGTGTTTACGGTTCCCGCTGCCGGGGCGTATGATATTGTCGGCGATCTCAAGTGGAGCAATTACGGTGCGGCAGATACCCGGGCGATGGTGCATATCGGCACGATCAAGGCCGGGGAGAATACGTACAATAACATCTGGTCGAGTGTTCAGCTTCGTGATGACGATAACCTGACGCCTTTTGAGATGATCCCCGAGGCGAGCCCGGTTGATGTGCCGGGTTATGCCGAAAATGATCTTCTTGTCGGGATTCCTCTTTCGGCAGGTGACAAGATCGTGATTACACTGCAGACGGGTGTTTTGAATTACCGAGGCGCCGTTCTGCATGACGATGCCCTTGCGATCAAGCAATGGCCGGTGGATACAACCATCGAGTTCAACCGCAGCATTGATTTTATTTCGACAACCAAATCAGGCAATTCGCACGGTTCGATCGGTTTCGCGGCGGATACCTGGGAGTACTGGATTAAGCCGTTTTCGCACGATAACCAGGATTATGTTCCCGGCGAACTCGATGCGTTCAACTGGGATGCGGGTCATTCGCGGTATGAGTTGTATGACCCTGTCGATGGGTTCTGGCAGTATCATTCCTTTGCGGACGCGGATGGTTTTGAGACGATGTGGAATACCAATGGTGTGGATGTCGGCAAGCAGTCCTGGATTGTGGCGACGTTCCGCAACCCGTATCCTGCCGCGGTTGACTTTACCGTGACCGGTGAGACGACGTATGAAATGGAACGCACGGGAACGCTGGGCGGCGAGCGCTGCGAGATTGCCGTGATTGACGCCGCGTTTGCGAATAAGTTTGTGGCGTGGTCTTACAATCCGGTCAACGGTGCCGTCGGCACCTACCCGGTTCCAAGCCCTGCGTTGTACGGAGTGACGCTGGAGCCGGGCGAGTATCTTGCGTTTGGTTTCCGCGGAAACCGTTTGAATTACCGCAACGTGATCTGGCATAACTCGGCGTTGACGATTACGGCCGATGAGAGCAATTTCGCGAATGTGGAAGTCCTGACAAGTCCCTCGCTTGTCAATTCGGGCGTGACGCCGGCGATTGGCGTGAATCCTGTGGTTCTCGGCAGCGAGATTGACCTGATTGCGTACGATTTCGCGGGCGCTTGTCCGACGGCGTACGTGTTCGATCACTGGGAAGTAGACGGACAGGTTTATTCCTCGGATGCTGCGACTACACTGGTTGTCAACGAAGAGACGACGGTTACGGCCGTATTTGTTACGAGCAACGAGTGCGGCGATGTGTGCCGTCCTTATCCGGATGCGGATATCAGTGAGGATTGCACCGTGGACATGGAAGATTATTCCATGATGGCACAAGACTGGATGGAATGTACCGATCCGTCCTGTGACTAATGTTTCTCTCAGGGTGGTGCGGGTATTCGGTCCGCACCCCCTTTTTTGCATGCTGGAAAGGTTGATTCGATGAAAAAACGGGCCTTCACGCTGATTGAATTGCTGGTTGTAATTTCTATTATCGCGCTGCTGATGTCGATTATGATCCCGTCGCTGCAGAAGGCGAAGACGTTCGCGAAGAAGATCATCTGTATGAATAACATCAAGAACCTGACGCTGTCGACGATGCTGTACGTGCAGGATTACGGGGATGTATTTCCTTCGCGGCATCCGGGACCGGACGGGGCGTACAATACGAGGGATGACTCCTACTGGGATGATAAGCTTTTGACTTATGTGGATAACAACTTCGATTTGTTTTTGTGCCCGGTGACCCGGTCAATCTATATCGATTCGGTCAAGCAAATTGAATCGAGTATGTATGACCTCGAAAAGTGGAAACACGCGGAGACCTACCGATTTAACAGTTGGCTGAAAGGCTGGTACAATGGGGCGGAGGCCGCCGGTGAGTGGCCCAGCGGTCATAGTTCCAAAGTTGTCCCTACACCTCTCAAGACGAGCCAGGTGAAGTACACGGCGAACGTGATTATGATCTCGGACGGCTCGGGGGTTGGAGGAGGCAATGACGGGATTCGGCGGTTCAGTTATTTTTATAACGGGGGGCTTCGTTTCATGCCCGACCTGATGCCGGCCCATGACATTAAGTTTAAGAGCAGTGGAGAGACGATTCCTTTCCACAGTGTCCCGGAGTGTTCAGGCGGTATTTCGCTTGGTTTTTCGGACGGGCATTGTGAGTCGGTAGCGCGTTATGATTATACCAATGAAACGGTAAATAACAAGATTCCCCCGCGTGAAGGTTTGCGAGTGAACCCGATCAGTGCGCGGGAATAGTCTTTTTTTGAGTGGACTGTATGAAATTATCCTGTTTATTTCTAATACTGATGCTCCCGGTCCTTTCGCTGTGCCCAATTGCACTGGCGGATGCACAAAGTACCGCTGATGAATTGTTTTCCTATGTCGACTTGGATGCTCCGGAACTTTCCGGTGTAAAAACCTACTACCAGTCGGGACAGTACAGCGAGGCACTCGATGCGTACCGGGATTTGTTCCTCGAGAATATTGAGGGGCTTTCTTTCTCCGGTTTGCCCAGCTGCAGCTCGAACGCGGACGATCTTTTGAACAACAATGTGGTTCGGATCTATAACCTCGCGGGGGGCTATGAGAGCCAGGATATCGGGGCGCCTGGCAGTATTGACTGGTATCAGGTTACCTCTTTTGAGCACTGGACGTATTATCTTTCGAATATGCACTGGACAAGCAGTTTGATCGAGAAGTTTGCACAATCCCCGGGGTCCAACGGGGCGTATCTTGGGAAATGGGTAGAGTACTGGTACGATTTTTCGCAGAATAATTACAGCCAGTGGTCGGCCATCGAGGGTACGGCGGCGGAGGCTGATTACGGCGGATTGTTTCGGAATATCTGGCTGCATCACCTGGTGCTGGGGGACCGGGTGCGGTATTTGTTGTCGCAGCTTTCGCAGGCGGTCCAGTCGGACCTGGCGGTGAGCAAGACGCTGATCGACGGGGAAAAGCTGGGCGCGATTCTTTCGGAGATGGCCCAGCGCAACATGCCGCGGCTGAACAGCTCGGTGCACGGAGGGGTTCCCAACCAGGTGTTGTATTCGAGTTTGGGGCTGCTGCAGTCGAGTTTCGGATTTTTGGCGTTTCACGATGCCGGGCCGTGGCACGCGACGGGTGAGTATGAGATCCAGAATTACCTGACGATGTCCTACATGGCGGACGGTACGGATATGGAGCAGTCGTTCAATTACAACGGAACGCTGATCAACGCGGGCATGGAGGTTCAGGATTTGTACACAAGCAGCGGGCAGGCTTTGCCCGCGTGGATGAGTGATTACGAGCAGGCGATGCTGTACCGCTTCCGGATGCTTGCCTCGGTGGTGCGTCCCAACGGTATGCTGCCCTCGCTGGATTTGCAAAGCGACGCGGACGCGTATGCCAGGCTTACGGACTACCAGGGGTACTTCGGGGACCCGCTGGTTGGGCAGATTATCGATCATACGTGGTCGGTCAGCCCGAGCGAGCCGGTTCCGGCGTTTGATTCGATTTATTTTCCGTACGGCGGATACGCGATTGTCCGTGACGGATGGGGGAGTAATGCGAATCATTTGTTCATGAAGAATTCGCGGATGGGCAAGGGCCATTATGACAACAGCGCCAACCAGGTGCAGATTACGGCATTTGGCAAGACGGTCCTGATCGATTCGGGCGGTTCGCTTTATGTGCCGGATTACCGCAACGATTATTTTCATAATTCCTTTGGTCATAATACAATCCTGGTGGACGGCAAGAGCCAGTGCATGTGCGGAGAGCATTCGCCGGCGTATACGACGCCGATTGAGAACCGCTACCTGACCGGTGCGCATTTTGATTTTGTCGAGGGTTCGTACGGCAATGGTGTGAACGGGGGATACGGGAATAATGTGATCGACATTTCGGATGTGACGCACAAGCGGGAAGTGACATTTGTGCGGGAGACGGGTGTGTACGTGATTGTTGATCGGCTTTTGAGCCCGTCGAGTCATACATACACTCAGGTGTGGAACTATAACAAGGATTACGCCAAAGAGGAAGTGACGCTGGCGGGGGTGGATAAGATTTTGACGGTGAAGTCTTTTCAGCCCAATGTCGCGATTTATAACTATTCGGAGCATGCGCCTTTGAGTTATACCCGTTATTACGGGTATTATAACGGGGTGGATGTTTTCGGCTGGGCGAAGGACGGGTCCGGCTATACCCAGGCGGTGGATACGCATCGTTCGTGGACGGGGACGGGGAACCAGCTGTTAGTGACTCTAATCGCTCCGATGAACTGGGACAACGAACCTGTGACGGTTACGAACAGCATCGCGACCAGTGAGGTCGTGGGTTTTGACGCAGTGGGTGTGTCGGGGGAGACGGTGGGTTTTGTCGCGCGCAAGACGGCCGGAACCATTGCGATCGGGGATATTACCGTACAGGCGAAGAGCCTTTTGGTTCGCGAAAAGGACGGAATTTTGCGCGGAGTGGTACTGGGGTGTACGTCGTTTTCATATCTTGGAAATCCGCTGGGGGGATTGACGGAAGATTTCGAGTTCGAGATTCAGGGCGGGATGGTGACAGTGGTTTCGGATGTTGCGGTGCCCTCGATGTTCACCTGGGCTGAGGATGGGACGAATACCCAGCCGGTCTTTTTCCAGACGGTGGATATCGAGGTGGAGGTCTCGCCGGGATATGTGACGACCGTAAGCCCGCAGCCGGGGATGTATACGCTCAATGTGAATGCTGAGTTGCCGCTTGCAGCGGAAGATTTTGTTCAGTGTCCATATGTCGATACGTTCAGTCACTGGGAGGTGGACGGGCAGTATTATTCGGGCCAGGCGCAGACCGTGCTGACGGCGACGGACAACGCTGTGGTTACGGCGGTGCTTGTCGACGACCGGCAGTGCGGGGATGAATGCCACCCCATACCGCGGTCGGACCTTACCGGAGACTGCCGGGTGGATATTGCTGATCTTTCGATCCTTGCAGAGGCCTGGCTTATCGAGTAAGATTGGTTTTGCCCTTGCTTTCAGGAAACTTTTTACAAAGCCCTCCTGTACGTTTGTTTGAAATCAACGCAGGCATGAGTGATCGGTATTTTTTATATGATGAGATCCGTTTATATCCAAAAACAGAAAAAAACGATGTTCATCTTCCGCCCAGGGCGAGGAGGCGTGGGGTGCGTTCTCTTCCTGTTTCTTGTATTTTTCATGGGTGAGGCTTGCTGTAAAGCGGCGAGTATCGAGGAAATTTCGCATGAATTTTTTTCGCGGGTCGATCTCGACCGCCCGGAGCTGTCGGCAGTTAAAACCGCGTATCTCTCGGGCAGCTATGGGGCAGCCCTGGACGGCTATCGTGACATTTTTGTAGATCGAATGTCCGGGCTGAACCTGGGCAGCGCAGAGGGATTCTGGAGCCAGGGCGCTACTTCCGCCTCGATGGCGTACACGGGCACGATCAAGATGGATGCGATGGGAACGGGGTATTGCACCTATACCATCGGGGTTCCCGGCAGCGTTCAATGGTTCCCCCTGGTGGATTGTTATATAGATTTTGGCCGTGACGTTTCTTCCATGCACTGGACGGGAATCATCGTCAAGGCTTATCTCGAGGGGCAGTCTCAAAGCTATCTCGAAAGATTTTGTGATTATTGGAATGATTTTGCGACGAACTGGATGGATGCGCGTCCTTCGAACGGATATCCGTACAGCGATACGCTCCACTGGGCATGGAAATCCGGTTTATACCTTGCATGGCGTACGGATAATTTTATGCGTTTTTATTGTGCGGCGTGCCGGTATTCTCCCATGCAGGCGAAGGCATCGATTTCCGGTGCAGAGCTGGCGGCCATTCTGATCCAGCTTACCACGCTTGAGATTCCGGACCTGGCCGGTTTTCGGTACCCGGCGACTCCAAACCAGCAGGTGCTCGCGATCCAGGCGTTGTTGAAGGCCTCGGCGGCACTGGAAGATTTCCAGGATGTCGACACCTGGAGACAGTTTGCCCTGGCCAAGGCCCAGGAATACGTTACGGCCGGCAATTATCTTGCAGACGGGTCCGACCAGGAGCAGTCTTTTAACTACAACGCGGGGCTCATCGATTCCGCCCAGCAAATGATTGACTTGATCGACGAGATTTTCCCCGATGACGAGCAGGCCCAGGCGATTGTGGATAAGCTTTCAGAGGCGAAACTATACCGTACCCGTTTCCTGGAGCAGCTCAAAAGCCCGATCGGCAGCACCCCGGCGACGGGGACATCGAGTATGACGGTGCCGACGGATTATTCCGCGGTGAGCTATGCAAATTTTGACTCCATTTATTTCCCGTACGGCGGGTACACGGTTCTGCGGTCGGGCTGGGACCGGCTGGCACGTTATCTCTTTTTCAAGAGCAGCCGTATCGGGTACGGGCATTATGTCGAAGACGGATTGCATCTGACATTGTGCGCGTATGGCAAGAATCTGCTGATTGCCGGGGGCCCCAACAGTTACAGCGGCGAACCGGCGGATGTGTATTACCGGTCGTCTTTTTCACGCAATACGATTGCGGTCGATGGCTGCGGCCAGACTTCCCGCAGCGGGAACCAATTGCCGGCGAACGGCTATCCGGATCCGATTCAAGCCCGGTGGCACCATTCGGGGTATTTTGATTTTGTTGAGGGTTTTTACCCCTATGGTTATGGCGATAAAATTACCGATGTCACGCATGACCGTACGGTGCTGCATGTGAGAAACGCGGGGCTTTTCATCGTGACCGACCGTTTACGGACGGGGGACTCGCACCTCTACAATCTTACCTGGGGATTCGACTCGGCTTTTGCCGGCAGTGACGTACAGTATGACCCCGCCAATCAGAGGCTGTACACCGCCAAGAGCGGGCATCCGAATTTGATGCTACAGCATTTTACCGATGCGGATCTTGCACTGGAAATGTATCATGGGGACAGCAGTGTCAGCAGTCCCGACGCGGTCGGTGTGGACTGGCTGGGCTGGTACACGCCGGTGTCCGGGCATAGTAACAATATTGCGAAAGTAGATGCCCACCTGCGATGGAACGGCAGCGGTCCACAGCAGATCGTGAGCCTCTTGTACCCCCAAAGCGGTACAGCGTTTGATGTGAACGCTCTTGTATCGCATGGCAACGGTTTTGATCTGACCCTGGGCAGCGGGGCCAGGATCAGTTTTCGTGCGGCTTTGGCGGGGCAGAGCCTGACGGCGGGGGGGGTAAGTGTTACAGGTGAAATGCTTGCTGTGGTAGATGTTTCCGGTGAGCCACTGCGAGGGGTTGTGATCGGGTGCGCGGGTCAGGAAGTACAGATCGACGGGCAGACCCGGCCCAGCGGATGCGAGGATTTTGAGTTCCGTTGGGACAGCGGGAGCCTGCATATCGTCAAGATTCAAGCTCCTGGTCAATTTCGCTGGCAGGGGGAGGGGGATCAAATCTACCCGGTCTATCGCCCTGTTGCCCCGGAGCCGGTCACTACGGGGGATTTTAACGCGGACGGCAAGGTCCATTTTGTTGATTATTCGCGAATTAGTTCTGCCTGGATGCATGAATACAATCCTGGGGATCCCGATCCGGATGTGATCATCGCGGATCTTTGTACCGATGGAAGGATCGATGTAAGCGACCTGGCCCTTTTCTGTCAGAAATGGCTGAAGATCTCGCCGTACCTGTGGTGGGCGTTTACAGGGGACGATGTCAGCCAGGTGCAGGATTGGGGATCGCTGGGTTTACCGGGACAGTTTGCCGGTTCGCCCTCGTGGACGACAAATTCGCCTGCGTCTTCGCGTGCGGTGGTCCTGGACGGGGCCGAAGATTTTGTCTTTGCAGATTCATTTGATACCCTCACCGGGGGGCAGGAAAGAACCATAAGCGTCTGGATCAAAACAGACCGCTGCGGACCGATTGCCGGCTGGGGAGATGAAAGCGGCGACGGCCAGGCTTTTGCGCTGGTTGTGCAGGATGAGTACGGCCTGGCGGGAACCCTGGGGGTTCTTTCGGGCACTGGATATAAAATCGGCAGGACGGACCTTCGCGATAACCAGTGGCACCACGTTGCCGTGGTTTTACCCGATGACGGGTCCGCGGATGTCTGGGAAGCCAAACTCTATGTGGATGGCTCAGAAGAAAGGTACAGTGCTTTCCGAAGCCATCCGGTAAACACGAGCGCGGGGTCTCTCAGGCTCGGTGCCGATTGGCAGGGTAGCTGTTATTTCACCGGAGCGATGGACGAATTCAAGATATTCCGTGCTGCTTTGAGCCCGCTATCTGTTGCCGAGCTGATGGAGTGATACACAAGTTGATCGATTGGAGATTAAATGATAACACCTGGTTTATGTACGGTAACTTTCAGCCAAAAGCCGATTGAAGAAGTCCTGGATTTGACCGAAAAGGCGGGACTTCATGCCATCGAATGTTTTGGCGGTGCGCACGTAAAGCCGGGCGATACCAACAAGGCACGTCAGGTCCGGGCTCTTTGCAGCAAAAAGGGAATTAAGATTCCAAGCTACGGTTCGTATTATCGGGCAGGCGTTGGCGGAAAAGACGGCGAATCTTTTGAATCCGTGCTTGACACTGCCTTGGAGCTTGGTTGTGACAATATCCGCATCTGGGCCGGGGACCGGGATACCGATCAGGCGGACGAAGCTTACCTGTCTAGGGCGGTTGAGGATACACTTCGGATTGCGGAATTGTCAAATAAGCACGGGATGTGCATTTCGTTCGAGTATCACAAGGGCAGTTTGACGGACACAAATGAAAATGCGCAAAAGTTTGCAAAACAGGTCGAACGTGAGAATATCAAATTTTACTGGCAGCCTCCCAACGGCAAAAGTTATGATTACTGCATGGAGGGCTTGCAGGGTCTCGGTGACCGGCTGGGCCATGTGCATATCTTTCACTGGACGGTTGGCTCGCCCGATGAAAATCGGCTCGAAGCGGGCCGCGAACCGGTCTGGCCCGACGATTATTACCGGCACCTTTTGCACGAAGGAAAAGAGCGTTGGATGGGGTATCTTGAGTATATAAACGGACTTGCGGACTTGCGGTATTGTTTATTGGAGTTTGTCAAGGACGACAGCGCGGAAAGCTTCCTGCAGGACGCTTCCACATTACGGGAAATGATAAATTCACTGAATCGGGAATGAATGGATTAGCTAATGAAAAACGGGATTATAGTTAAAAACGATATGTTTTTTGAATTGTACGGTCCGGATGAGATCAAGGATATTTCTCGGATGATCCATATTTACATGAATCCGCTTTCGACGGAACAGGTACTCAAAGACCCGACCGTCCTGGAACAGGCGGAAGTGATCATGACCGAGTGGGGTTCTTTTCGGTTCGATTCAGATCTTCTCGGGTATCTCAAGAATCTTGAGGCGGTCTTTTATGCCGGCGGTGCAATCAGCGGGCTGGTGTCAGAGGAATTCTGGGACCGGGGAATTCTGATTTCCTCGGCGTATGGTGCCAATGCGATCTCGGTCGCGCAGTACACGGTTTCGCAGATTTTAAGTTGTGTCAAGCGGATCTGGTCTTATTCGCAGGCGACGAAAGAGGCACGGGATTTTGTCGCGCGGGACACTTTTTATATGCCCGGTACCTACAATACGACGCTCGGGATCATTTCGCTCGGGATGATCGGGTGGCAGGTCTGTAAGTATATCCAGGCGATTACGGAGATGAAGGTGATCGCTTATGACCCGTACGTTTCGAAGGACCAGGCCAACGCGATGAATGTCGAGCTTTGTTCGCTGGAAGACCTGTTCCGGTTAAGCGATGTTGTTTCCGTACATACCCCGGTTCGCGATGAGACACGCGGTATGATTTCGGGGCAGCATCTTGCGTCCATGAAAAAGAATTCCTCGTTTATCAATACTGCGCGGGGTGCGATCGTACAGGAAAAAGAAATGATCGAGGTTCTGAAAGTCCGGCCGGACATCCTGGCCGTGCTGGATGTGACCGAACCGGAGCCGCCTGTGCCGGACAGCGAGCTGTACGATCTCGAGAACGTAATCCTGACCCCGCATATTGCCGGGTGCATGGGCCCGGAGTGCATTCGAATGGGCCGGTATATGGTCGAGGAGCTCGAGCGGTATGTTACCGGGAAAAAGCTGAAATGGCAGATTACGCGGCAGCAGGCAGCGATTATGGCATAACCGCGGAAGGAAAGGAATCCAAATGAAGCCGTCTGTTACCGTATATGATTATTTCATGATCGGTTTCTATCTTTTGTTCATGGTCGTGATCGGTTTTCTTCACCGCAGCAAGAGCAAAGATACGAGCGATTATTTTCGCGCGGGTGGTGCCGTGTCCTGGTGGCTGGTGGGGGCCTCTTCTTTCGTCTTGGTGTTTTCGGCCTGGACATTTGTCGGGTGCGCGGGCAAAGTCTATGCTTCGGGGACGCTTGCCTCTCTGATCTTCCTTTTGAACGCGGCAGCACTGCTTTTTACGTTCTGGCTGGGGCCCAAGATCCGGCGGTTGCGCGTGATTACGTGGGTCAGCGCGATTGAGATCCGGTACGGAAAGATCGCCGAGCAGTTTTACGCCTGGGTTACGATGGTAATCGGATTTGCGATCGGGGGCGTTGCCCTGTACACGCTGGCGGTTTTTATGGCCCCGATTTTCGGGTTGAGCGTCGAGCTCATCACGGTGATCGTAGGGGCAGTGATCACACTGATGGCAGCATCGGGAGGGTTAAAGGGCTTGATGGCCAGCGATTTCGTTCAGTGCATGCTGATCGTTTTTATCGCGGTGATGACGGCATTTGTCGTGCTGCAGACGCCTGAGGTCGGCGGCTTTGCCGGGCTGCTTGACAAGATTCCGTCAGGACATTTGCGCTGGTCGGAATATGAAGCGACGCAGGTGTTATGGTTCTGGGGCATTGCAATATTTATCAACCAAATCATTTCGATGAACAATGTTCAGGCCGGTGCGTCGAAATATATCTCCGTGCGAAATGAGCGCGAGGCCCGCCTGGCCGTTTTGATTCCTTTTGCGGGAATGTTCCTTTTGCCGGTCGTAGCCTTTATTCCTCCCCTGGCGGCCACCTTTTTACTGCCCGACCTGGAGGCCATGTACCCGGGGCTGAACAACCCGGGCGAGGCAGCCTACGTGGCGGTGGCGATGAAGGTGCTTCCCAGGGGAATGGTGGGGCTTTTGGCCAGCGCGATTTTTGCCGCATCGGTGACGAGTTTGAACGCGGCACTTACGATCAATTCTTCGGTCTTTGTGAAGAATATTTATCAGCCCCTGTTTCGCAAGACCGCTTCGGAGAAGGAACTGCTGCTGATCAGCCGGGTGACAATGGTGGTCCTGGGATTGATTTTGATTGTCATTGGGCTCAAGATCGGTGAGATCAAGAACTTGCCTTTGTTTGATATTACACTGCTGATCGCGGGACTGATCAGTATTCCGCTGATGATTCCACTGTTCCTGGCACTGATTATTAAAAAAACGCCTTCGTGGTCCTCGTGGAGTACGGTTCTGCTTGGTTTGGGTACGGCGGCGTATTCCCGGTTTTATGTTTCGGGAGATTTCATTTCCGGGCTTCTGGGTCTGGAACGTGAGTTTACCCAGCAGGAGATGATTGACGCAAAATTCGCTTTCACGATTTTTGCGACCACAATTGTTTCGGTTTCGTGGTTTTTACTCAGCCGCCTGTTCTATCGGTATGAACCTCAATGGATCAAGAATAGCGTCAATGAGTTCTGCCGCCGGATCGATACGCCGATTGACGAAAAGGCTGAAGGTGTGGAGGACAGCACGGCGGGGCAGGCTGCGATGGTTGGCAGGCTGTGTGTGATCTATGGTGCCGTGGTTTTGGGATGTCTGGTCATCCCCAACGATTTAAGCGGGAGGCTTTGTTTCGTGTTCTGCGGCGGGGGCATGGCGGCGGTGGGATTTTTGCTGCTGTGGGCGGCAAAGAAGAAGCGAAAAGACGCATTGGAGCTTGAATCTGTACACGAAACGGGAGAAAATGACATGTTGATAGAAAATGTGGATGTTGTTTTAGAAAATGAACCAGGGAAGTGAGGTCGCATGGGATCGGGGCAAATGCCGAATATTGTGCTGATCAGTTGTCATGATATCGGTCAGCATCTGGGCTGTTACGGGATTGATGCGGTATCGACGCCGAATATCGACCGTCTTGCAGGGCAGGGAGTACGTTTTGAGAGGAGTTTTTGCACGGCGCCGCAGTGCAGCCCCAGCCGGGCATCGATTTATACAGGAAGGTATCCGCACAATAATGGGGTGATGGGGCTGACGCATTATGATTTCGCATGGGATTTGCACGACGAGGAGAGGCATTTGGCCGGCCTTTTGAAAGAGGCGGGATACTTGACGGCCCTCGTTGGGGTCCAGCATGAGACGCGGTTTCCTGAACGGATGGGATTCGATCATTTGCAGATTCAGGAGCACCCGGTTTGCGAGCAGGTTGCAGAGGATGCTGTAGAGTGTTTAAAAGCCAATCGCGCAGGTGACAGCCCTTTTTATCTCCAGGTGGGATTTTTCGAGCCGCATCGCAGGTTCGATTTCGGCGGGGCGGTTGCGGATGACGAGAAGGGGGTATTTGTACCGGGGTACCTGGTTGAGGATGAAGGTGCGAATCGTGAGTTTGCGCAGTTCCAGGGGGCGATCCGTAAAGTGGACCAGGCGATCGGGCAGATTCTTGACGGCCTGGAACGGGCGGGGCTGGCCGAGAATACGATTGTGATTTATACGGCCGATCATGGGATTCCGTTTCCGCGTGCGAAGTGCAGTTTGTACGATCCCGGGATCGAGGTGCCTTTTGTGGTTCGCTGGCCCAAACGCGGATGGCAGGGGGGCAAGGTGTATTCTGAGATGATCTCGAATATTGATTATCTGCCGACGTTATTGGACGCCATCGGTGCCAGGGTGCCGGAAAACGTGCAGGGCAGGAGTTTTTGCGGCCTGCTCGATGGAAAACAATACGAGGCGAGGGATGCCGTTTTTACGGAGCTGACGTATCACGATTACTTTAATCCCATGCGGAGTATTCGGACTCAGCGGTACAAACTGATCGCCAATTTCACCACGGCCCCTGCGATTATGAGCCCTTCGCAGGATTATCGTCCTGCGACAATAACGGTTGAGCCGGCGGATCCTGCCTACGCGTATCATCCCCATCTCGAACTGTATGATCTCGAGCAGGATCAACTTGAGTTTACCAACCTGGCGGATGACAAGGAGTATGGGGATATTTGCAGGGAGCTTGGCCGGCGGCTGTTGGACTGGATGGAATCGACGGACGATCCGCTGCTGGAGGTTTGCCCTGCCAGTCCGCACCACGTGGAGACGATGAGACGACTAAGAGGTGCTTGAGGATTGCAATAGACATGCACCAGCAAGAATATAGGATTCGGCATTGTGTACGTATAGATAGATTCTTTACCTTTATACAAATGATGGAGTTTACGAGGCAATATGAGTACGAGAGATAATATTACTACAGCGCTAAACGGAGGGGTTCCGGATCGGACCCCGCTGACATTTTACAGCTGGATGGTGACAGGCGACAGTGCGGACAAGGATGGGCTGTTGTTCGAGGATTCGTGGAAGCGGCTGTATGATCTTGGGCTTGGGATCTGTTATCATGCCCGCGTGATCCGGGAGGTGCAGCACGGGGTTGAGGACAGTGTCGAAACTCGCCAGGAGGGCGGGGACACGATTACGATCCAGCGCAAGAAGACGCCGGTCGGTACCATCGAGCAATTGTTTCGCAACGGCTGGCACCGGGAATACTGGATCAAGGGGCCCGCGGATTACAAGGTGATGACGTGGATTATGGACCATACAGAGCTGGTTCCGTGTTACGAGGAATATGAACGGGCGGATGCAGTCGTGGGTGAGAACGGCATCACGGTGATTCGTGCGTCGCGGACGCCGGCGATGATGATCAATGTCGACTGGGCGGGAACGGAGCAGTTTTGCATGGACCTTGCGCTGGAGGTCGATGAGCTGATGGAATTATACGAAGCGCGGAAGAAGCTTTTCGTGCAGGAGACTGAGTTGATCGCGAAAGGGCCGGGCCGGTTTGTAAAATGGCTGGAGAATCTGACGATCAGCATGATGGGCCCGGATAAGTACGGCAAGCTGCTGGTACCCTGTTACCAGCAATGTGTCCCGATATATGAAGCGGCGGATAAGCGTGTGATGGTGCATTATGACGGGGCCCTGAATGTGATTCGTGATCAGATCGCCCAGGCGCCGTTTCACATGATCGAATCGCTGACCGAGGCCCCGGAAGGGGATATGACGTATGCCCAGTGTCGCCGGGCATGGCCGGAAAAGGTGTTCTGGGCCAATATCAATGTGGACCTGTATTACGAGCCCGCGGAGGTTTTGCACAAGGCTGTGATTGAGAAACGCGAGCGGGCGGGGAAAAAAGGGCTGGCCTTTGAGATATCAGAGGACATGCCGACAAACTATGCCCAGAGTGTTCCTGTGGTCCTTGAGGCACTTGATGAAATTGGATAATGAATAAGGCGGTAAAATTATGAAGAATCGTTTTGTTGTATTTCTGGCTGCTTTCTGGTTTGTTTTCGCGTCCTGGGCAGATTTTTCTGCGGCTTTGGGGGCTGTGGAGCCCGGGGAAAATCCGGACTCCGTATTTGAAGAGGTGTTGACACTTTTGGACCTTGACAGAGGAGAACTTGGAAGGGTAAAAGAGTTTTACCAGGAAGGGAAGAGTGAGGCCGCATTTGAGGAGTATAAGCGGATTCTTGTCAGGAAGGTGGCCGGTTTCGAGCCGGTGGAGAATTTCAGTTACTGGCTGCACGCTCCGGCGAATGCTGATGAACTGCTCGAAGGGGTGCTGACGACAAAACAGTACGGCAAGAACATGCAAACGACGGCAAAAATTGGAAAGCCGGGAGAGGTAGCATGGTACAGGGTTCCCGGGGATGGCTATACGACTTTGCTTCGGGATATTACGACACTGCACTGGATCACAAAGCTGGCCGAGAAATATGAAAAGACCGGGGAGGTTCGTTATCTCGATGCGTGGCAGGGCTACTGGTCGGACTTTGTGCAAAACTGGCCGGGGGCGTTTTCCCGGGCCAGGAGCAACCCGAAGATCATGGGGTTGGTGGAGAAAAATTCGATCTTATGGAGTGAGATCGCCTTGTATATCGGCTGGAGGCTCGAGACGTTTGTGCAGGGGTTTAACGCGGTCTGTCACCGCGCTGCGCAAGACGGGAAGCTGGATGCGATCGATAATCAAAAACTCGCGATGCTTTTGGTTCACCTGGATACATTTGAGGCCGCGAAGGGCATCAAGTGGATTGAACGCGACGGCGGGGTGCCCAATCAGCGGGTTCACTGTGCAACATCCATGTTTGAACTGGGCGTATATCTCAATGACTTTAAAAATTCCGCAAAGTGGCGACAGCTTGGCATCATGGAAGTCCAGCGAAGCGGGTTTCTTCCGGACGGTACCGACATGGAGCAGAGCCTCAATTACAATAAAGGCCTTCCGGTTACAATATCAAAATTCCTCGAAATGTCACACAACCTGCCTGGATCTGAAAAAGGACCGTGGCTCGAAAATCTCAGGTACATGTACAAATACAGGTACTATTATCTTCATGCAATTGCCAAGCCCAATGGCGCCCAGCCGATCATCGGTAAAAACAATACCTGGCGGCAATACGGCGAAACTGAGCAGTATATGCCCGGCCTTTCGCCTGCCGATGAAGCCAAAAAGATAAAGGATTTCTCGCTGATTCCCTTATCTAAAACCATTAAGGATTATGTCTATCAAAAGAGGGACACGGACCCGCCGGCTTTCAACTCCATTTATTTTCCTTACGGGGGATATGTGGTGATACGAGACGGTTGGGCGCCGCAAAGCCTGTATGTTTTTATGAAAACTTCCCGCCCCGGCAACGGGCACATGCGTGAAGGGGGCAACGGCATAGAGCTTTCGGCATACGGGCAGAACCTGGTCGTCAATTCCGGCGGAGAACCGTATAACCCGGATTCAAAGTATAATGGATACTGGCATTCAACGCTTGCCCATAACTCGATCAGCGTGGACGGCTACAGCCAGGACCTGCGGCACAATGCCGAGATTCCGGTGGTCTACAAAGAACCCATCAAAGCCAGGTTCCTTGCAGGGGAGAACGTGGTCTTTGCCGAGGGGAAATTCGAAGGCGCATACAGTGGATGGAATTTTAATAAGCATGGAACTATGGCTCCGCAAATCCACAAAATACCACACGATCCTGTCATTGAGGATGTTACACATGAAAGGCAGATTCTTTTCCTGAAAAAAGAAAAGATGTGGATTATAACGGATATCGTAAACAGTACCGAGGAACACAATTTCACGCAAAGCTGGCTTCTAAGTCCGGAATACAGACCGGAGGATGTCCAGATCGGTAAAAGCAGTGTGAAAACCAATCGTTCAAACAGTGTCAATTTCTGTCTCTACCAGTTTGGCATTGAGGACCTGGATTATTCAAAGCCGTACGGCGTTTTTGAGCCCGACCGGATCCTCGGCTGGGTCGGTAAATACGTTGATCAGGAAAAGGATATCTTTACCCCTGCCGTCAACCTGCTTGCCCGGTGGCAGGGCCGGGGCAAACAAATCCTGATTACGGTCGTGGTGCCGTATCGACAGTCCAGCCCGGTTAAGACGATCAAGTCTTTCGAGACAGGCTTTGAAGTAAGACAAACCAATGGGCAGACCGTGTCCTATCGATATTTCCCCAAAGGCAATATCGAAGCAAAGCTCAGTGCCTCGAATTGTCAGTTTGTTCTTACACGTCAGGGAGGGTATGAAGTCACCGGCGATGGCAAAAAGAATGACGTCTTGATTCCGAAATTATTCAAATGGGAAAATACAAAAGACGGTCAAGTGCCTGTATATGAAAAATAAGGAGACTGAACTTGACAATACTATCCAGGAAAAAGTACGAAGAAAAAATCGCATCGACACGTGACTCGCGCATGCAGTGGTGGCGAGAGGCTCGTTTTGGCATGTTTGTCCACTACGGCTTGTATTCGCACATTGCCAGGCACGAGTGGGTAATGGCGAAGGAGAATATCCCGGTCAATGAATATGAGAAATTTACCCAGTCATTTCATACGAAACCGGATGCGGCCCTGGAATGGGCCTCCCTTGCGCAAAAAGCAGGCATGAAGTACATGGTCCTTACTACCAGGCACCATGAAGGCTTTAGCCTGTGGAACTCCAAAGCCAACCCGTACAATTCAGTCAATTACGGCCCCAAACGGGACCTCGTGGCCGAGTATGTCGACGCCTGCCGTAAGTTCGGCCTGAAAATCGGCTTCTACTCCTCTCTCATGGACTGGCATCATCCGGATGGATACCGCTGTGCTTATGATAATCAGGCCCGTTCGCGTTTTAATCAATATATTATAGACCTGAATACGGAACTTCTCAGCAATTATGGAAAAATTGATATCCTCTGGTATGATGTGCCCCGGCCCATGGAGTCCTGGGAAGGCTGGAACTCGCTCGAAATGAACCAGAAAATGCGTGACCTTCAGCCGGATATCATCATCAACGACCGCAGCCGGCTGGATGAAGATTTCGGTACCCCCGAGGAGCATATTTCACCCTCAGACCGCGACTGGGAGGCCTGCATGACCTTTAACGGCATCAGCTGGGGGTATGTGGACAGTCAGCAGGCCAGGCCCTACAGTTACAATGCCCAGCAGATTCTCAAGATGTTATCGATTTCCGCCGGCCAGGGCGGCAACCTGCTGCTCAATATCGGCCCTGCCCCCGATGGCTCCGTTCCATCAGAAGCACTCGAGCCCCTGGCAACCGTTGGCGACTGGCTGGCAGAAAACGGCGATGCGGTCTATGGTAAAATGTATAAACAGGGCAGCTGGGCTGCTTCCAGGTACGGCTGTAATGGTGTTTCATATGCTACGAGCAATGGAAAATCGGTCTATTTATGGGTGACGATTTGGCCTGCCGACGGTCACATGGGTATTGGCGGATACTTCAGTTCTCCCAAAGCGGTCCGTTTGCTCAAGGACGGTACGCCGGTTGAATTCGAATATATTCAAGAGCAGCAGCGCATCCTGCTGAAAAACCTGCCTGCAAAGGCTCCGGATGCACACGCGGGTGTCACCGTGATTGAGATGGAATTTGACGAGATTCCAGGGTATAAACGGTGCAGTCATTATCCGCAAATCAATTTAGACGTATTTCCATAAACAGAAAATGTCCACCACAAAGCAAAAGAAGGCAAGATGATGAAGAGTATACAAATTAGCGTCCTGATGACAGTTGTTCTCTCTATAGTGACGGTTCAAATCCATGCGGATGTACACAGTATCCTCGATCAGCATCAGGCGGTACTCGAGATGGAGCCTGTCGGTTACTGGCCGGCGGATGACGGGGACGGTGACCGACTTCACGACCTCTCCGGCAATGAAAATCATGGCATATTGTACCATGTCCCCTGGGAGAACGGCCTGCTCGATTTTACCGGTGCGTATCAATGGGCCGAGATTCCATATCATCCCCAATATCAGTCTAAAGACTTTTCGATTGGCGGCTGGGTTTTCACACGCACAAAGATATATGGAGGGCTTTATCCCGGCCGGGCGGGCATGATTTTTATTGGGAATGCATATCATCGTTCCGGATATACCCTTGATACGCTCTATGCGGATCCTGTTCTTGTTAAGAAAAGTAATTGGACCGTCGCGGGCGGGACAGAACAAGGCATGAGCCTGTGTATCCAAAAGGACGAATTGATTGATATCATCAGCGGGGGCAAAAGCGATGCATTGGGTACCAGGGCAGGGGGGACCGCAGTTACCCTCGGGCAATGGCAGCATATTCTCTATACCTACCAGGCGGGCAGGCCGATTGAAGGGGGACAAGAGTGGAAATCCAGGCTTACTGACCAGGTGTACTATGGGGCAGGAATCGGGAAGGTGTATGTCAACGGTCAGTTGACGGCGTTTGCCGAAGGAGTTGATTTCACGCAGAGGGAGATGCGTTTTCTGATTGGAAGTGACGCGGTCTGGTGGCTTCAGTCGGATCAATCCGGTTCTCTCAACGGCTCGATACGGGACATCGTCATGTTTGACCGTGCCTTGTCTGCCCGGCAGGTCGAGAGCCTTTACAGTAAGACCCACCCGACAATCAAACCTGCGGTATTCCCTGACGATGCAATCATTGTCAAGGGCAAACAGGTGACACTTGCACAACTGTACAGCTTGCCGGCTGAGCAGCGCCGCCTCGCACTGGAGGAAATCGAAAAACGGCAATCCGCGGAAATTCAAAAGATGTCCGCTGAACTGCTGCCGGTTTTGCAGCAAGCCGTAAAAGACTGGCAGACCTGCCGCGCTGCCGTAACCCTGCTGGACCGGCTGGAAAGTATAAAGGCCGATGCCGTGTTAAGCCAGTGCCTGCCTCAATTGATGAGCATACTCAAAAACAATCGTCTGCCCAAAAATGCCCGGGCAGAATCTGCACTTGCTCTGGCCCGAATGGGAGGTTCCGCCAGCCAGGCAGTGCCCGTTCTGGTAAAGACCCTGCAATCCATTTTGCAGCTTGAGGGTGTCCGCCTTCCCCGGGTCGAGGATACACTGCGTAATGCCGTAATCAGGGCCTTGCTGGACATTGCTCCAAGGGAGGAACCGGTCCGTGCCGTTCTCGGGTCCGCACTGGCCAAACCGGTGCTTGATTGGGTCGACTTGTCCGGCCCGAATTGGAATGATGTAAGAGGCAAGGTTCAAGCCGGCCGGTATATGGACGCCCTTGATGCCTATCGGACGTTGCCGGGAAAGCAGCGCGAAAATTTCTTTTCCTATGGAGACCCGCACCGCGACAATCGAGGCGATGGCCACGATCACTCGTACACCGCCGTTGCTCAGTATAATGGATGGGTTTATACCGTCGGACAGGGCAAAGGTTTCCAGGGGGTTGAGCCAATCTCTCCGCAGGAGTTTACCAGGCAGGTGAACAAATTATCCCTCGAGTATCCGGATGCTAAAAACTGGCGCAAAGCAGGCGACCCCCATCTTTACAGGGTTAGCATCACAAAAACAGATGAGAACGGAAATGAACAAAAAGTATATCTCGAAGGAGATGGGTTTATCCTGGATGGTCATGATGCGAAAGTCCGGGGCTGGTCCATCGCTGCCGATTCGCAGGGCTATCTCCACTTGACCGGTGGCAAGCACAACAATCCCAATCCGACATACTATATCCCCGGCAGTTGGGAGAAAATGGGAGCTTCGAGGGAATACACCGATGATAATTTCCCATCCCTGCTGTATTGGGTATCGGAAAAACCCGGAGATATTACCTCTTTTCAGTTTGTCGGCCAGCGATCAAATCCGAGAAATGTTCCGGTGCCGGATGGTCTGAATTATATGGTTTTTGTCCAGGACCAAAACGGTGTACTCTATCTCTATGGGAGAATCCACGTCCAGGGCATCCAAAGCTGGGGATTGTACCGGTATGATACGAATACGAAAAGGTGGACGGCACTGGGCGGTTTTGCCCAGGATGTCGTCAAAGAATTCCCCCTCTGGGCAGACCGGCATATTGAAATGGCCTGCGACAGTTTCGCTCTTTGCACGATGCGCTGGAAGAATACGGCATCGGAAAACAGGGTTTTGGCGTGGTCGCTTCAGCCTCATTTTTATAATTACTGCCGGTCGATGTGGGGTGTAAAATTCGACCGAACGAATCGTATGCATGTGCAGGTACCCATTTTCGGGCTCGACGATCAGAATCATAATATTAACAAGGAGCTGTACGCCTATTCTGATGACGGCGGTGAAACCTTCTATCGGGCTGATGGAAGGAAACTTGCCCTGCCGCTCTCCGCCAATCCCGGACCGGGATATGCCGCGATGGAGTCGGATTCTACACGGCAATGGTGGGATCTGTGGCGATTACTGATGCGAGACGCGGGGTTGAATATATAATCGAGACATCGGGAATGCACAATGAATTCAATTGAAAGAACATATTCAGCGTTTAAGCTTGATACACCCGACAGGCCGCCGATCGGTTTTTTCGCGATCGATTCAGACACCGCGGAGAAGGTGCTCGGACGGGAAACGTACTGGCGTGCCAAGGCGAAGACCAAGATCGCCCTCTGGCAGGGCAGAAGGCAGGAAGTTGTTGAGAGCCTTATCGCTGACGGCATCGAGCTGTACCAAAAGCTCGATATCATTGATATCGTTTCGGTATTTACTGCGCGTGTCCCGCGAAAAGATTATCACCCGGAAAATCCAAAGCAAATCGATCCGGAAACCTGGGAGGACAAGCAGGGCTGTGTTTATAAGTACTCCCCGGCAACGAAAGATATCGTTATGGTCCACGATCCTCATACCTGGACCCGGGAATACAAGACACAAGACCAAATGTGGAACGGTGAAATTATCCCGCCGTGTGAATCTGAATTTGAGGCCATCGATGCACTGATCCGGGCTCTCGGAAAAGGCCGCTTTATGCTGGGGGACTGTGCGCCGCCGGTCTCCGGCTGGCTGCTGTTGGGCGGGATGGAAAGAGGCTTTCTGGAAATCGCTCAAAGGCCTGCGGATGTGAAAAAGATATACCAGTCACTGATGAAAAAGGCCATCGCCCATGAACAATTCTACATCAGGCCCGGCCAGCATGGCGTTTTGCTCGGCGAGGACTACTCCAGCACAAAAGGCCCGATGATCAGTCCCCAGACCTACCGGGATTTGTTCCTGGATGCGTATGCCCGGATGATTCATACCCTTAAAGAAATGGGGCTTCCCGTTGTTCATCATGCCTGCGGGAACAATTGGGATCTGCTGGATATTTTCGCGGATATGGGAATTGATTGTTACCAGTCGATCCAGGCGTCAGCGGGGATGGATATTGCCAAGGTGCAAAAGACACATGGCAGTCAGTTCGCGGTATGGGGCGGGGTGCGGACGGAGAATCTTACGGATGGAAATGCCGAGGATGTGCGCAGGGATGTGCGGCAATTTATGGATCAGGTCGCTCCAAATGGAGGCTGCGTGCTTGGGACGACTCATTCGGTTTGCACGGGGACAAAGTACGAAAACTTTATGGCTCTCCTGGATGAGTTCGCCAGGCGAAGCTGACGATATATAGTGCTTCCGATTGAAAATTCCCGTTTTATCCGCGGTAAATATCTTCAAAGCAATAAATTACAATTTTCATCGCGGAAATTTACTACCCACAAGGGTATATAAACCGATAAATTGCCGGGATTTATAGAGGTAATCCTGGAAGATTTGATCAAAACGGGGAGAATGCTGATTCGCTGCGCGGCGTTTGCGGCCTTGTCGTCAAATCCACGATGCACAACCTTCGGCTCCAAGGCCAATCCTTGTCTGATACCAATCCCCCTAAATAAATGCGCGTTCGACATATTTTGCTCGACAGATTGATTTGATTTTTCCGGGGTTCAGACAGACTTTTTGCCATGCTTCATTGGCAGCCTGTCTTAAGTGATCATATCCTTCATAGACACGATTGGCCCAATGATGCTGCCGCAGATATTGCCAGAGTTTTTCGATGGGATTCAGTTGCGGTGAGTACGGCGGCAGCGGAAGGATGGTGACATTAGCCGGGACATGTACTTTCTGTGACATATGAAATCCCGCCTGATCCCAAATCATAAATACATGGACATCGGGGTCCACTTCCTGTTCAAACTGTCGAAAGAAGGCATTGACGGTATCAGTATTCAGATACGGCGCTAATAGCCCCACGGTTTGTCCGGTCTGCGGACAGGCCGCCCCAAACACATACAGATATTCATATTGGGTTTGTCGCCACGCCGCCGGACGGG
>CAYVUI010000005.1:0-13833 GCA_964454745.1 uncultured Pirellulales bacterium
TACTCATGTTATCGGACAATTACGTCAATAAACTTTTCATTTTGTTAGAGGCTCTAAGTATTTATGCTCCGTATTGACATATTTTACCTCCAGCGCTACCGGCATGGGCAAGCGGCGACCTTACGACCCCAAGGTCAGCCTTGATGCAAGCGAAGAGGTAGAGGCTTTATCCTGGTTTTGGCTACTTTTCTTTGTTGATTTACCCGGATGCCGCTTCTTGCTTTGCCCTTTTTGTTCACGGGGGGCAGGTTTTTTCATGCTCAATGATATCCGCTTTCTGGGTATATCGATATCCAGCACCTTAACTTTGACTTTCTGGTGAACCTTAACCACATCCGCAGGATCCTTGACGAACTTATCAGAAAGCTCACTTATATGCACAAGTCCGTCCTGGTGGACGCCAATATCCACAAATGCCCCGAATGCGGTTATATTGGTAATAATGCCCGGCAGTTCCATTTCCTGTTGAAGGTCTTCCATGGTATTGATCCCATCTGCGAAACTGAACGGCTCAAACTTCTCTCGCGGGTCCCGGCCCGGCTTATCGAGCTCTGCCTTGATATCCTTCAAGGTAGGCAGTCCTACAGATTCACTTATATAATCATCCAGTGTAACCTGATTACGCAATGCAGGATTTTCGATCAAATCTTTTACCGACAGTCAAGGTCTTTTGCCATGGAATATACGACTGAATAGCTTTCAGGGTGTACGGCACTGGCATCGAGGGGATTCTCTGAATGCCGGATTCGAAGGAACCCGGCACACTGCTCAAAAGTCTTATCGCCCAGCCCGGATACTTTCCTGAGGCTCTCTCGGCTTGGGAAGGGTCCATTTTCGTTCCTGTAAGTAACGATACCCTCCGCTAATTTGGGTCCGACACCGGAAACATAGGTCAATAACTGCTTGCTGGCGGTATTGACCTCGACCCCGACAGCGTTAACACAGCTGCTGACTGTATCATCGAGGCTGCGTTTTAGACTTGCCTGGTCCACATCATGCTGATACTGGCCGACGCCAATGGATTTCGGGTCTATTTTTACCAGTTCTGCCAGGGGGTCCATCAGCCTTCTGCCGATGGATACCGCTCCTCTGACCGTGATATCGTGATCCGGGAACTCTTCTCTGGCAGCCGGGGAGGCTGAATATACGCTCGCCCCGCTTTCGTTGACCATCACGATGGAGATGTGGCCGGGCAGACCGATGCCGCGAACAAACTGTTCGGTTTCCCTGCTGGCCGTCCCGTTTCCTATTGCAATCGCTTCAATATTATACTTTTGACACCAGGCAGAAACTTTCGCACCTTCGTTTTTAGCTCCCTGTTCTGACTGTAAGGGGTAGATAACAGCGTCATAGAGCAGCTTGCCCTGTTGATCCAGGCAGACGACTTTACAGCCTGTACGAAAGCCAGGATCGATAGCCAGTATGCTTTTTTCACCCAACGGCGGACTTAACAGGAGTTGTCTTAGATTTTCGGCGAAGACTTGAATCGCTTGCTCTTCCGCTTTTTTCTTGCTCTCCAGTCTCATCTCGGTTTCTATCGACAACATTAAAAGTCTTTTCAAGCTGTCTCTGATCGCCAGTTTTACCTGCTCACCGGCGGCGTTGTTGTTTTTTATAAAAAGCGAATCAAGAATGGAAACAGCCCGATCTTCATCGACGGTGATATGCAGGATCAGGAATTTCTCCCTGGTTCCCCTCCGCATGGCAAGTACCCGGTGCGAAGGCGCAGCAGCGACCGGTTCGGACCAGTCGAAATAATCTTTGTATTTGGCGGCTTGCTCTTCTTTGCCCGGGATTACTTTGCTGGTATATTGGCCTGTTGATCTATAAAGTGACCTGATCTTTTCCCTGGCCTGTGAATCTTCGCTTATCCATTCGGCAATGATATCCCTTGCCCCCGCCAGAGCCTCTTCTTTGGATTCCACTTCCTTTTCGGCACTGACATATTTCATGGCCTCGGAATGAATATCCATTGCGGACTGTTCAAATACAGTTTTTGCCAGTGGCTCGAGCCCTTTTTCCTTTGCAATCGTGGCCCGGGTTCGCCTTTTGGGCCTGAAGGGCAGGTAGATATCCTCCAGAACTGTCATTGTCTCCGCGGCAGTTATTTTTGCCTTAAGCTCCGCGGTGAGATTGCCCTGTTTTTCAAGCGAGTCCAGGATTGCCTGGCGTCGTTTATCCAGCTCCGCCAGCTGCTCGAGCCTGTCGCGGACCTGGGTGATCAGCACCTCATCCAGGCTGCCGGTTGCCTCTTTGCGGTACCGGGCAATAAACGGAACCGTTGCGTTCTCAGACAAAAGCCTTGCTACAGCAGCTGTTTGCTGAGGTTTTATATTCAGTTCCCCGGCGATGGTTTGTATATGTTTTTCTTGCATGGGTACGTAATATAATCGATGAGCCGCAGATTTCCACAAAAAAGATTTCATTCCGTCGAGAATAAAGTCCAGCTATGTGGCTTGGCGAAGTTGACTGATACGCTCAGAGCATTTGGGATGAGTGGAAAAACAAGACCCCAAAAGACGCTTTTGTTCGAGTGCCTCCAGGCGAGAAAGCAATGCAATCGCGCTGGAAGGAGCAAAACCGGCAGACTGTAGTAAATCTCGAGCAGACCTGTCAGCAGATAACTCCTGGTCCCTTGAATATACCTTTGAAAGAAACTCGACACCCAGGTTCTCGAGACCCCCAGAAACGGTATGAACCACTCTGGCTCTTGACGCCATATGAAACAGGGTATTACAGGCCATGCGTTCCATGACATGTCCCTGGAGAATATGGGCCATTTCATGTGCGAGAACAAAAGCAAGCTGACTACGGTCCTCTGCGCAGAGATTCAGTAACGCTCGACTGATGTAGATATATCCCCCTGGAAGGCAAAAAGCCTCCGGGTTGGAGGTTTCAATGCAGATGAAAGTAAATTCACGCTGCCTGTCATTAAGATGTCCGACCAGTTTTGCTCCTGTGTTCTGAACGATTTCTACAGTTTCGGTATCCTTGCAAACAGAACAGCGGCTTCTGACACTTCGCGCGAGATCTTTACCGACAGCTTGCTCCGCCTCGGTCGCTTCGGCTTCGGCTCCGGCAAGTGCCGTCCATGCCCATTTTGCCTTCCGGGCCTTAGGACCGGCTAACTTGCCCAGATTGTAAAAAAAACTACTCATGAATAATAATTATAACACGGTAAGCATAAGAAATTCAATAGTTTATCAAATTACCTCTCTCATAGAACCTGAACCAAACCGCTCTCTGCTGGTACGTTGTTTACTTAAATCTGGCATCAAAATATTTTCAATATTGAAAGATGCCGCCTTCAAACCAATCCTCTTTTTATTATCACGAAAGAAAACAAAATGATTATAGGCAAAACTATTTACAAGAACCTCGAAAATACTGGTATTCAAAACGGCAAGTTCAAGCCCACAGGAACCGGTCTCTACAATGATTCCTATTACATAGATTCCTCCAACGACAAATTCGTCAAAAGCTGTACATGGTGTATGAGATTATTAAATATGACTTCATCCGTACTGCCCAAGACGAAAATAAATCATTTGGAAAGAGATTTATCAAAGATGGCTTGAAAATAATCAATATTACTTGAAATGATCATTATAGCCTCAAACCCTTGCTTTTCGCATAGAGTCGAACAGATTCTATCTCATCCCAGCCAAGACATTGATCTGTCCTGAGATATTAGCGTCTAAGAGAACGGCCTGTACTGGTCCATAATATGAATCGAAGTTGCTACAGAGATCTGTTTCGCAAGAAAAACGATAATTCTTTTCACGCCCTGCCGCTCCAGTACAAAATGCTGGACAAGCAGCCGCTCTCCGTGGTCCGATAGATTTTGTCGGCATGAACCGATTCGGGATAACAGCCGAATCGGCGCTTGTGGCTGTTGATCTGTTCTTTCAAATCGCCCGATTCATTGTAAGCGTCCCAACTGATCTTATCGTAATCCCAAATCTCTGGGACCCCGGAAATGAAAACCGACACCGGAGGAGCCTCATGGCAAAGTCACCGGATGAGGTACGAATGATAATTGAAAAAACAGCAGATAAATATACTGATTGGATATACAGAAAGTGAGAGTGACTATGAGTAAGAAAATTCGTAAACAGGAGCCAAGGCCTTATATCGAGCGGAGTACCGCGATTGCCTCCGCAATCTCTTTGCCCTTCTCTTCAATCACGTCCAGAATCTCTTCCGGCGTCCTGGTGTCGATTACAGGTTTCCTGTTCGGATTTACCGCCTTGAGGTCATAGACCGCATCTTCGATCTCCTGGGCTTTATTCTCCGCAGCCCTGGCCTCTTTTGCAAGGGCTTTTTCCTTCTCCTTTGCATGGTCGATGTCATCTTTGCTGGCCTTGGCCTTCCTGAGCTCTTTTAACTTTTGGTTCCACTGTGCGGACTGCTGCTTTTTCTTCTGTGCCTCCTCACTATATGATTCGCGTGGTTCTGCTGTCATAAATAAGCTACCCTGCGGAGGCCTTGGCCGGGAAGCTTTGAAACTCTACACAGTGCGTCAAAGCTTCCGGGATCAATGCGGCATAGTGCCTCCTGCATATCTCCGGAGAATTTCCCATTAAAGCAGATATTTTATACAATGATTCTCCCTTCATTGCAAGCTGAGAACCGAAAGTATGTCGAAAATCTAATGCCGTCCATTTGAGCTTTTCGGGTTTATTTGCCCCCCGCAATTTCCTACTGAAGTTGTCGGGATCATATCGTTTCAGGTCATCCCGTGTCGGGAAATACCATCTTCCCGGATTCGGCCTCGGGGTGTACAGGTCCAGGTACCTCCGGAGGGCGGAGCTTACCGGGACAACCCGGTTGCGTTTGGTCTTTGGCTCCCAAAATTCTCCGCTTACCTCTTTGGCCTGGACCCGAATCATCCCATAAGCCCCGGATTTGAGGCTGATATCATCATGAGTCAGCCAGAGCAATTCTTCCCGCCTAAGCCCCGCATAGATCAGCACAGCAACCATCACCTGAAGCTGGGCATCCTCTTCGAGGGCGTCAAGCTGCTCCTGAATCTGTTTGAGGGTCAGAAATCGGATTTGAGGGGCTTTCTCCCGGTACCGCCCTACCGCTGCAACCGGGTTCTTATCGCCCGGCATTTTGACGCCTCCTTCACTCATGGCCCAATTGTAGAACCGATGGATAATCTCCCGGTACCGGTTCGCCGTCTTTGGAGCCAGCCCCCGGCTGCGGACATGAGAGGAAATAAAGTGAGAGATATCCGCAGTGGTAATATCCTCTAGGTACGAGGCCTCAATTGTGCTGAGCTTGCACCTTCGGTCCTGTCCTTCTTTGGGAGGCCGTTTCAGGGCCTTACGGCTGGGCTTTCGGCTGGTGATCTTGATTTCATCGCAGATCGGACCGAACATCTGACGGAGGTAATAGATATCGTTCTGAGCGGACTTGGCGGTTTTGATGGTTCGCACATGCCGGACATAACGGGAGAGGATATCCGCCAGCGGCGTTTTGGTCGGCATGGGTAAATCATGCCCCTTGAATTGAGCGGATTCAAATTGACGGAGTTTCTCTTTTGCAATTTGATACGATTGCGTATTAAGGCTAATTCGTTTTTGCTTTTTGCCTACGTAATACTGAATGTAATAATTTTGATTTCTTTTTTTCAAACACGCCATTTTTGTACTCCTAAAAAAGGATTTTCATTTCGAATCCTTTTTTTAGGGTACAGTTTAGGGTACAAATTCCTGAAAAACCCATAAAAAAAGGACTCACAGTTTACTGTAAGTCCTTTATTTACAAGCAATAGCGGGGAGAGGATTCGAACCTCTGACCTCCGGGTTATGAGAGTAAAATCTCAGGTTTTTCTAAGTTTTTACCTCACAGGTACTTATTGCCTAAACATTTGTCATACAGAGACTTATCTAATTCCGCATGTTGAGCATAAAGCGCATCACATGCACGATTTCTGCTACAATTTGCTACATTTTGCTACAGTGCTGGAATTATACCCTTTGAAGTATGAAAGCGCAAGCTTTTTATTATTTTTCTCATCATAGTGCGATCACCGTCAATCTTTATTGTCTCTAAAATGTTTGCTGACATTCATCACTTTCCATAACAACATGGGGTGCCTTGAGATTCGAGCCTGCAATTGAGTATCCGAAGTAATGAGAGATGGAACGATTTTTCCTTTAGCATTAACGCCATCTAAAAAAACCATCTCCTTTTCAGAAAAAGGATACACAGCAGAAATTCCCTGCCTGCATTCATCTAATAATCTTTGTGCAATAATACTAATCCCCTCTTCGTTAGTTGCTGTTCCATGCAGAACAGGCAGAAGCATATTGGTTAACTCAGCCGTTTCAAAATCAATATCTTCCAGGGAAATCGTCCTCCAATCCTTTCGATTCAGGGCACCATATACGACAAAAGCAACGCGAAGACGCTTCAAATCCAGATCACCAGAACATAATAGATGGTGAGCGTCAAAGAGATCGCGTGCCTGATGGCGAGCAAACAAAGCAGCTAACTTCCCTGCTGCAAGCTCATTTATATCAACAACAGGAATTTTCTGAGCCTTATGGTCACCCAGAGCATGTGAATCAAGGATTTGTATATCCCATAAGGGTTGCCTGAACATGAAATTAATATCGATTTCCAGGTTTGCTGACTGTCCTGTAAAACTTTGAAAGGTCAGACGCCACTTACCGCCAGCATGTTCACCCGGGATCCTTCTCACGGTAAAACCTTCGCGGGAAAAAACGGCCTGAACCGCTTTTTCAATCTTTGGGCGCTCTGAGAGCATCTGATCACGATCAAGAGAACCTATATAGTTCAAATCAATATCAACCGATAATCGGGGTATATCAAACATGAATAAGTTCAGCGCTGTTCCTCCCTTGAGCGCAAGCTTGCCCTTGAGAAAAGAATGCGAATTCAATTTATTCAGTAAATGTAGAAGTTGAAGAACCTTCTCAACAACATCATCTCTAAAGCCTGTTGAATCCGATATCGAAATTATTTCCTCTCGTGAAATCCTCATGTAATTTCTTCCCAGGAACGATTCATTATTTCACGGGGAACCAAAAGGTTCCAAGCTTTAACCCACTGTCCTTTTTGCTTTTTGGCATTGTCAAAGTAATGCGGCTGTTTAGGACGTAATTTTTTCAGACAATTGAGATGTTTGTCTTCGACGAGTAAATCTTCCCTATGCTGTTCCAGAAAAAAACCAACCTTGGCGGCTATTGTGGCATTTTCAAAAAGAAGAGTATATTCAACAACCTCTTCCAAGTCAAAATATTCAATTGATTCAAGTGATCGCCATATTTCTTCCCAACTTCCTGAATACACAGGACGGTTTAACACATCGACCAACGTTCGTTCCAATGATGTAACCGGAATTTTTAATCCGCTTCGTGTCTCCTGAATGACTCCGAAGTTCTCTTTACCTTTGCATTTCAGTGCTTTGGGAACCTTAACTGGCTGAAACTGCCAATCACGAAAGGACAATAAGCGGCGAGAAGAGGTTGTCTGATAAGTCAAACGCCTGTGTATAGAATAAGAACGACCATGAAATTCCAAAGCAGTATGATAAACCAATACCGCATCAGGAGCTATACGGGAGGCTAAAAGGAATACATCAGGAGTAAAAGCATCGGCATCTACTCCTTGCGGTACCGTTGCATAAAGCCCCTGTTTTATTCTGATAATACGGCCGCTTTTTATATAATAGGAAAGGATCGACTCCGAGGATCTTTCGCCGGTTGTACCCCGAGCGGAAAGAAACTGCTTAACTTGAGTTATAGTAAATATCGGATTTTTCAGAAAAAATTCGTCCAAATTCATCTCTTTTTTTGAATCTAATCGGCGTAATACATAATAAATATATGGGTTTTAGCGACTAACATCAAGCAAAATAGATTTAATAAAAAACAGCATAACACATAATATTGTTATGGGTTATGCAGATAACCCTTAAAACATAGACAAATATTGACATCTTTTTCATGGTTTTCAAGCTAAAAACAAGGTTTTCTAAAATTCTTCAAAGATTTCCCTTGCGCGAAATGCTGTGATTGCGCTATGCTTGGTTTAAAAAGACCTTATTCGAAAGGGAAAAAATGAGCTTAACTATCCGAAAAATCATCGTAATCGGGATTATTGGAGCCGTGTTTCTGGCCGGTAATGTGCTGGTCATCGCCAACTGGCTGGCTGAAAAGGGTGTGCCGGAGAAGGCCCATTGGCTTTGCGATAATTATCTAACCGGCAGCACGATAGCGATCACATTTATTCTTTTAATCCTGCTGGTAAATCCTAAGAATTCCAAAAGCAGCGCATTTCCAATCAGCAGAACCTGTCCTGTCTGCGATAAAAGGCTCTTGGGAAACCCTGAGTATTGCTCCGAGTGCGGCAGTAAAGTGGCCTAACGTATTGTGATAGAATATAGCTCTCGCTGTAAGTTGGAAAAAGCCGCAGCAAAAAGATGCTGCGGAGGAAATAACAATAGAAATCCTCAAACACCGGCCGCTACTTCTTTGATAATAGAACCGGGAACATGATTATTTGGTGAAAACACCCGTTGTGCGTAGTTGACGACATGACGCGGCAGAGAAGTGGATTCAGGAGCGTGTGATTCCTGCACCATCATCTCCGCAAAGGCCTCGTGCATTTGCCATGTGGGATCGAGGCCTTTTTTCATTTCTTTCAAATACCAGTTTCGGATGGATGCAAAGGTTTTGGGGCTGGCATGTCGAATAATCTCAAAGATAATATGATAAATCTCTTCGATCAGTACCTGTTGATATTCAGTGCCCTGATCAAAAATGGTAATTCGGATCCGCTGTGATTGTTTATCTATGGATGCCGAGCCCTGAATCACAGGACGTTGATGCTTCCTTTTGATCTCGGCCAGCCAACGCTGCCCCCTGGATGTAATAGCCAGGTTGTCAGAGGCGGATGGATGGTTTTCATCAAACACCACCATGCAATGATCCACCAGCCAGTCGACCTTCTGCATTCGCTTTATGACCGGTTCCAAAACCTCTGTTTTAGACCTGTTGCCGATGACTGGTAATTTCGGCAGTTCATTCATCAACGCCAGTCGTTCCTTCTCTTCAGTCCATGTCGGCCAGACCTTGTCAATCTTAGGAATGCACTGGACATTATATCCTGCAGGATAGCCATGAATCCTTTCAAACTCTTTACGATAGGCTTCTTCGGCTTCTTTTTTAGTTTTGAAGCTGCCGATAAACCGCAGTTTATCATTCGCTTTGATCTGGGCGTGCCAATGATCCGCTGCCCGGGGGCGATTGTCGGTCAGTATTTTGGCTGCTAAATCAGGATCATTCTTCTGAATGTCTTTCCACATTTTTAAGGCGATTTTTTCTGCCAAATCCCTGTCTTTCGTGGCAAGTCCCTGACTGCGAGTATGTTTGAGAATTTTCGCTGCTAAGCTAGGATTGTTCTTCTGCAGTTGTTTCCATTTCTTGAAGGCGACTTTTTCTGCCGTCGCTCTGTCTTTGGTAGAGAACTTCTCGCCGTCTGGCACCAATCGCTGTCTTTTCAGCCATCTTGGGATAAACCAGTAATAGCGATTGCCATCCTTGAAGATCGTACCGGGCACTTTGGGTTTACTATCAGGGTCGATCAGCGGTTTCGGATTCAACTTGCCGGCTACGACCCAGTAATAACGTCCATTATTGAGATAAATGGTGCCGGGCACTTTCTTTGGAGACTTCTTTGCTGCGGTGTATGTTTTGGCCGGTTTATAAACAACACCGGTTGCGGGGATTCGTCTGCCTTCAGAAAGCCATAATTCATTTTTGGTTTCCCACAGTGACAGGGAATAATTATAGAGCAGTTCCCGGGCCTTGTTCCATAATGGGCGTAAACGATCTTTTTTGCTGAAAAGATTGTGGTAGACCGCGTAAAACGGTTCAATGCCTTGCATGTTGGCCTGTTCAGTAATCCGGTCATATTCGCACTTTTCAGCGTCATTGAAGGTAGAATAGTGTTTCCTGACCAAAATATCCACAACATCTTCGATGATCTGGAATGAGATGTCACCGCCAAGTCGGTTGATGCCCCAGTAATTCCGCAGTGCAGGATTGCGTCTCCAGAGTTGACGCAGTTTCTCCATCACACCGGGCGGCAGTTGCCCCTGGTCCTCTGCCACATCCATCGATATTTCCTGGCCGTTTTTGTCCTTCATACGGGGCCAGTTACCGGTCCGCTGGGCGTCATACCAGATTTTGCGGGCCTGTTCCGTTAATCGATGATTGGGAGAAGTGCCCGGTCTGTGCTGGCCGTGAATGCGCTCGGCGGCCAAAAAATGCAGCAGTTCCATAGATGCTCCGCCTCTGGGACCAAACATCAGCACCGCTCCAAGTGGAACCGAATATCGTTGGGCGTATTCTCTGGAAAACGATACATGCTCCAAAGCACTTGGATAGGAAAGGTTCTGCATGGTCCTGAGATAGCCACCGTTGAAGACCTCCTCCATGAATTCCCGTGCCATCTGTGTTCTGACCCAATCATCTGCATGGGCAAACAGCCCCGACATCCCGGATCGCAGTTTCCTGAAAAACTGCCAGTACCAACTGCTTTTGCGTGTTTGAGGGTCACTGACATAATTATCCAATGCGTTGGCTGCTTCCATGATTTCTGAGTCATGGCCGTGAACCTGAGCAATTTTTTCTCTTAAATTAGGTGTTCTGTCAACGCCAACAGAATAAATGGTGTGTTTGAGTGTGTTTTCTGTTTTTAGTTCCATAATACCACCTGCCTTTCTGTGGAAAAGTTCGATGGCACCTCCCGCATGCCGGATGTGTCATCGAAGTTGTGCGTAGTCAATTGCATGCGCATAAAAAAAGAGCCCTGAAACGCTCAGGACTCTGTTTGTACTTTAGTTTTATAAAAACAGTTTCTCGTCGAGAAACCATGATTCCAAATCAGATAAAGAAGAATCTAACAAAAACATCAGCCGGCTCGTTGCCGATCCTGTTTACCGTCGAGGTTTCGCTTCATGATGATCCGGATAGATTCCAAATGCTTTCATGTGCTCAAAAAACCTCTAAGTTGTTTGCTGATCCGGTGTGGAAAAACAAAATGTTTGTATCGTTTTGAGAATGCTGTTAATGCAAATGGTTTTATAAATGTTGTTATTTTCAACAGCAGGCATAAAAAAAAGGACCCTGGGGGGTGGAGTTAACAAGTGAATGCCGATCTTAAAATAAGATGGCATCTTCTTTTCAACGTCGCGGTGGTTTTTGAAAAGATGGAAATGCTTGCTATATTGAAAATAATAAAATAAGATATGATTATAATTAATATAATATACGGACGTGTAAACTCCACCCCCTGGTCTGTCTCTATACCAGTATAGAAATTTTCACACCGACGGGAAATCATAACGCGTTAACTGAGGGGTTCATTCAAAACGAAGCTGGCAGATCTGCTCAGCAATGGATCTGTCAAAGGTCAGCATGACCCTGTTGGCATAGGCCCTGTCGACCTTTGTGGCAATCAACGCTAAAAGGCCCACACTTTGCAGGTAGCTTAAATTGGCATAGAAATATACATAACTAAATGGTTTGATACCGTGGTCATGGCTGTACCTGCAGTAACGCCTGTAAATATCCTTGGCAAGCCCGGATTTGTCGGTAGCCGCCGCTGCCAGTATCATCAGGTTCGCATCGGACAGGTCATTGATCACATCCAGTATCAGGTCCCTTCTTGCATCCTCAAAACACTGCTGGATCGACTTTTCCGGTGCGGTAACCCGGTAAAACAATGTTTTTATTGCTACCCGGGCATCCGAGTTGGTACGTTTAGTTGTCAGGGCAGATATTTTGGAAATCTGCCCTACATCCCAGGTATGCAGTCCTTTCCTGGCACGGTCGATGAGAATGCCTGAGATGTGTTCGGCATTGTAATTCTTAAAATAGAGCGGAAAGGGCTGAAGACTGCTCTTGGTGGCGGCATCGAGCTGTTTTAATACATGCGGGGTATTGGACAGCATGATGACCATATACGGTTTTTCACTTCGGCTTAAAAAGTACAGGATCTCCCGGTTTTTATCCTTGGGACTCATCAGGTTGATCTCATCCAGTACGATCACTGTTTTTCGAGGGTATTCATGCAGAAACCGCTCATAAAGAGATACCAGGCTAAAGCCGGCAACATTCTCCTGTCCGAGCAGTTGTGAGAATATTTTGAAACTCGTATTATGATGGCGGCAATTGACATAGACCATATCCAGGCTGTTTCGTTTTTCCATGATCTTTTTGAGGTATTGCAGTGTCAGTGTTTTTCCCGACCCCCTGCTTCCGATGATCGCCATGTTCGTCGCGATCCCGCTGGCCTTAAACCGCATCAGCGAATCAATAATCGGTTTGCATTCCTCCCGCATCAGCGGTCTTTGAGGAATGTAGCTGTAATCGAACACTTTATAGTTTTTGACGATATCGGAGTTAGAATACTGATCTTCACTTTGTTGAAAGTACGATTCGATATCCATTTGACCTGTCAACTCGGGTGTACTTATTAACCGCGGGTATATAATATTTTAGCATTTCTTGGCAGTGATAACACCATCTCGAATCAAAACATATAAATACTTGCTCTGTCATTATGTCCCGCATGAGACCCGAAAGCCTCTTTGGCGAACACAATCTTTACCTTTGGCTTGAATCACTGATTCCTGATTTTGTCCTGTCGTTTGCGTTTTTCACATCGATGATTTACGCGGTACTTGGTAAACGGTTTGAGCATCAACGTTCAGCAATTGCCATGTCAGTATCAATCGGATTCGCCCTATCAATTGGTCTTGTCTGGTGGGAACAGGCAAATGATTTATCTATCAAAAACCTCGGACCGATTGCTATTGGGTTCGCAATTATTGTATTGGCCTTTGTCATGTACCAGTCCATCAGGCATATCGGAGGCTCCTGGGCCGGTGCGGGTATCACGCTGGGGGCCTGTATTATTATTGCTCAAATCCTTGAGATAGGGATACCAATTGATCGGCAAGCAATCCACTCTGTTACAACTGTTGCCCTGGTTATCGGCATTTTTGCCTTTTTGATGCACACTACCTCGCAAAGAATTCCTCTTCCGTCAGCAAGTGTTCCGACTCCTGAACGAAGATTGGATATGACAAGGCTCTTTCGTGACCGGCATTTGTCTGATGATTTGAGTAAGAATCTAAAAAAGACACGAAAAAAAGCGATGTCCTTAAACGAGCATCCACAAGATGCGGGAAATGTTCTACTGCAGATCAAACGCATGCTGCCGGCTCAGGGCTATCTCACCGAACGGATGGCACAACTACGAGCCAAGGCTCATCAGATACGAAAAGGCCATATCGCTCGATTGGAAGAAACACGCAGCATTTTTGCCAAAATGCCCACACCGAAAAAGAAGAAAGCATCCCAGCAACTATCGGCACGTTATAACCAGCTTATCGGGATTGATACCCGGCTGGAACGCTTAGATAAATCCGTTGCTGAAAACGAACGCCGAATTCGTGAACTGACCGAAGAGGCCCAAAACTATACAGCCAAATACGATTATAAAAAACTCACTGAGGCACTTAAAGCCGCCGAAAAACTCCAGAAACACAATACGCATCTTTTTGAGATTATCGAGCGAACCGAAAAGAAGCTCATCCAGATCGCTAAAAAAATCGCTATGGAGGCCAAACACAATGAAAAAGCTTGAAGAAAAACTATCTGATACCAAACCGCTGTATGAAACAAACGAACCATCTCAAATCAGCAGGGTTCTTGACCATTACGGCATCCCGTTTTTTTACCGGCAGCCGACGATTATGTTAAATCCCGGGACCGCAAACCATCA
>CAYVUI010000005.1:13843-21609 GCA_964454745.1 uncultured Pirellulales bacterium
CCTGCCTTTACACTGCCCCAATACGGCTGCGGTGTCGTTGATTATATCGAAAACGGCAGAAACGCCGATCTTATTAAAGATATCTACCGCTATAACCAGATACCGGCTGTGGTATTAGGTCCTAAGGAACTGGCAGTACCAAACTTCCGGCAGGATTTGTATGACAGGATTCAGCGTGAACTGATCAATTCACTTACAGAATACATTGGTATGAACAGATAAAAAATGCCCGCCGTAAGCAGCGGGCATTCGTAGGGAAAGGAATACATGCTCATTGGGAACTATCACCGTTTATTTCCGTATTGCAGGAAACAATCGTCTGCAACACCACAGCAAGCAGGTTCCCCAAAGAGGCAACTGTAAATGAATCGGTATTTTTCCATTGGTTTGACTCATCTCTGTAGCCTCTCTGAAAAGTAATATTCTGTACTGTTTTGTTGCCGTTTTGAGTCTGAATAACATTTTCCCAGACCGCCGCAGAGACGGTTCCCGAACGAAATTTCTTTACTGGTTTTTGTTTTTCATTTGTCATTGTTTTGGTCCTTTCATTAAACGGGATTTAGTATTTGGTCAAGCCACTGGATATCCTCGGTTTCGGGAAAGCCTGTAAAGATTAAGTCATCGCCCTTGACATTGAACTCCACTGCTTCCTGATCCTTCCACGGCAGGAAAGTTTCCATCTTGTCAGTAAGAAAATGCACGGTTTGATTGCTGCTGGCCTGCCAGAGCCGGCTCTCGCAGGCAAGTTTTTGCTTATAGGGACCGCAAATAAGCATGTCGATCTGGCCCAGAAAATGCTGGATATGCGGATTTTGCCATGTTATGAGTTGGTCGTATTCATAACCAGAGAAAGCCATGACAGTCTTGCCCTGTTTTTTGGCTGTTTCTGCCAGGATACCGCAGGCCCTGGGCTGTTCAAAGGGTTCGCCACCTGATAAGGTAATCCCGTTTGTTTCGGTGATTTGGCAAAGCTGATTTGCCAGTTTTCGCGGATCATAAAATTCAGCGGCCTTAAACGGCTGCATATGAAGATTGATACAGCCGAGACACCGCTTATGGCATCCCTGCACCCAAATCACAGAGCGTGTTCCGGGTCCGTTGACGTGAGATTTGCTGCAGAGGGCAGCGACATTTAACATAACCTGAGTTTTCATAACGTATTCTCCTTAATTTCAAAGTGAATAGTTTCATTATTAAGATTTGCGTATATACTTCGCCCTTTGCGAAGCTGATGCATGTGGTCAAAGACAAATCGTGACAAAGGATTGATCAATAGTCTTTCCATCGAATTTAATATCCCACGCCCGCCGTCACGTGTTTTGGAACCGTTCAAGAAGCTTTCCTCAAGGCCATTTGAGATAACGAGAGCGACTCCAAACCTTTCTCTGAGATAATTGTGCAAAGGTGCGGTCTTTTTTCGCAGGATTGAATGGCGGAAGCTGTTATCGGTTATTTTGTTGAATGCGACTATATTGTCGCCAAGGCGATTGAGCAGTTCCGGACGTTGAAGCTGATTAACAAAATGGTTTTCCACAGCGGCCAGGAAATGTTGTTTAATCAGTTCCTTATCATCAGTTTGGGGCATTGTCGAAGCGCCGATATTACTGGTAAAGATGATCACGCACTCCGAAAAGAAAACCGTTTCACCACGACTGTCCGTGAGTCTGCCGTCCTCGAGTATCTGCAGGAACTTATCCAGTATCCTGCCATGCGCCTTTTCAATCTCGTCAAAGAGAATGACACTAAAGGGCTGATTGCGAACTGCATTGGTCAACTGACCGCCCTGTTCAAAGCCAACATACCCGGGAGGAGCGCCGATGAGTTTCTGGTCGGAATGCTCATGATTGTATTCGCTCATATCGAATCGGATAAATGCCGATTCGTCACCGAACATAAATTCGGCAATCGCCTTGGCCAGTTCAGTTTTACCCACACCGGTGGGCCCAACAAAAAACAGATTTCCCTTGGGTTTGCTGCGTTTGCCGGAGTGCTGAAGACCAGCCAGGCCTAAAAAGGCCCGTATCATCATTGTTCCGGCATGTTCCACCGCTTCATCCTGACCAATCACGCGTTTCTTGAGGATGTCATCAATCTGGCGCAGTTTGTCCTGGCTAAGTTCCTCCCAGGGTGAACGCTGGTCACCCAGTTTATAAAGGTTGACCAGCTTTTCGGGTAATAGAGGCTGCGAGTTTTTCATAGACAGAGAAAGCAATTGCTTTAGATCGATCATCTTGAGCTGGTCAGTGATGTCAGCGAAAATATTCGCCAACTCTTTTGGATCGGCATCAAGTTCTCTGTCAGGTGACTGAGTTGATTTGGGACGCTGGCACCGAAGGTCATCCATATGCCGCAGGAAAAACTCTTTTCTTTCCGTCCTGGCCGGGCAAGGGACATTAATGAGTTTGACACGCGGGTCGCCCTGATACAGACAAGGCGGGATACAGCCGAGATTATTTGTGATCAGAACAAACAATCCGGCATTCGACCTGAGCGTATCACTGTTGATTGTAACCACTCCATCTTCCAGCACGCTTTTCTTAAGCTGAAGTATCCATCCGCGTTCCTGAGGATCGGGGTGATCAGGCTGTGTGACCATGTGCTGGGTATGGTTCAGGATGAACAGACATCGGTGTTTATCCATCACTGCCCGGGCAGCCACCAAGAGATCACCAGGCTCGGGATAAAGTTTATCAGGCCCGGCTACCGGTGCCGGATTGCCTGTATCGTAGGTCTGCCGGTTTTGGGAAGCCTTTTCACCATCCTGCAGGGCTTTCAAAAATCTATCCCGCATAGTATCTTCCTGGAACATCAGGCCGTCGGCCTGATCCCACATCCCTGTCAGATCAAAAGAAAATTTCTCATCTCTTTCAAGCATACGACGAAGGTATTCACATAATGTCACATATTGCCTCTGCTCGGTATCGTAGTAAAGGTCATTGACATTGCCCTCAATAATAACTAAACGCTTTATGGCCGCTTCTCGAAGGAAGTTTACAAGCCAGTCGGGTTGGAGTTTGTTATTTGTCATCATAATTTACTCCTTAGCGAAAGTTCGGTTTACGGTTTGAACCCGGCAGCTGCATCGCCCCTTTTGCGATCCTGTCGGGATTCTTCCAGGCCAGCTTGCTCTCGCCCATTTTGATAGAAAACTGCTGGTCGAGAATCTCGTCCATCTTCTCCAATTCCCTTGCGCATGCCCTGCCTTCATAGCCGTCAAAGTCAAAATCCATCCGACCATCGAGATGCACATTGAAGGCGGCCTGTTTGCCGGATGGCAATTTACCCATAAGACGAACGGTCTGTGAATCTTGCTTGTCACCATCCAAATACGGTGGCTGAACTACAAATCCCATCTTTCCAAGTGTGGTCAGAAGGCCATTCACAACCTCCCTGCGTACAGTTTCATCAAAATCTTTTTTGGATGCGGTTTCGAGCATCGCCTCAGCCTGGCGGCAGGATTGGGACATTGCCTTGTATTGTTTGTTTTGATACTGATGTTGGGCGGTCTCGATTACAGCCTGTATCTGCTGCAATGTCTTACTGGTGGTTTCATTGACATCTTCATTAGCAGCTTCAAGTTTCTGTTCGACAGCCTCCAGTTCGGCGTTTGCCTGCGATTTTCGAACGGCCTGTTTTTGGTACTCCTGCTGGGTTTGCTCGAGTAGTTTGTTAAATTGTTTTTGCAAGGCCTTGCTCTGAGCGGTCGCTTTTTTGGGATCGGTTTTGATCAGCTCGGAGATTTTTTTGATCTGCGGCTGAAGTTTTCGGATTTCCGCACCAAGCAGCTGCTGCATCGAAGGGTCATGGATGTTTTTCATAAGTGCATCGGTATCACTCAATGAAGAAGCGGCCTGTTTTTTGAGATTTTCAAACCGTATCTGTTCGGCACGGACGACTACCTTTGAGAAGGCAGCATTGATCTGCTTCTGAATAGACCGGGCGGAAGAAAGTGCCGAATCAGGTGAAGCAGAAGCCATTTGACGGGCACTCTTGATCTGAAACACAAACCCCTGACTCTGACTGCCCATCAGCTGGGCCATAACAGGGTCGCTGATGGAATTCAGTTTTTTCTGACAGGCCTTCAGCAGACCCCTTGCCTCTTTTTCCGTTTTCCTTCGCTGAATCTGCTGCTGCCGCTGCCGCCTCAGCTGTGCTTGTCTGTAACCAAATGAACTCATAATTTGTTTCCTTTCAAAATAGGGTTATTAAATATTTAATTGACGCTTAAAGCCTATCACAGACTCTTGTTTCAACAGTGAAGGAACGATGATGTCTGACTTTTTTGTGGCTGATGTTTTGACGGAGAGTATGTCCAGTGAAATGCCCACCTGACCGTCTGCCAGAAGCAGTATTTTTTCCGAAAGACTGTGATGTTCTTCAAGAACGAGTTTTGTGATTTCTTTGTTTGAGATTCCGGGAATCTGATTCAGTAAAGTATTCGGTGCAAATACATATTTTTCAGCACAGCTACTCTTTAGAACGGCCTCTCGAACGGATTCGATTCCCAGCCAAAAGCCGTGTACTACCAGTATGTTCTTGGCAGAGCGAATGCAGTCGGCAATATGTTTCAACATTTCATCCGGTGCGATCAGCTGTCGAACATTGTTTCCCCAGGCATCGAAGCCGGTGGGTTTTAACTGCCCGATAAAGGGATTTGTCTCAACCGCTCCAATCCGGAATTGTGAATAAAATATCTGTTTGAGATCCTGTTTCTCAAACCAATCTTGTTGAGCGGCCGTACCGGTTTCCAACTCACAGCGTAGTTGACCCTCATCGTCGATCATTACGATTGCCGGCATAGATTGCCAGCTGAATGTACCGCGTTCGGGCAGCAGCGTCATATCCGACACATGGCCGGTCTGGCCGATAAAGGGTTCATCCTGGTCAGAGGCCCACTGCCTGGCCTTATCTAATCCCAGATGCTGCCGTCTGGAGGGTAGTTGATCAACAGCGATCACCGGATGGGACGGCTGATCGTTCAGTTCAAAATAGACGAAAGGAATATGCTCAGATGTCACTGCATCAATACAGAACCTGACGCCATGTTTTTCAATGGCAGCACTGTTTTCTTCTTGCTCAGAGGAGTCGGTCTTCATCCGGCAGTGCTTAAAATTCAACGGAGCATCCTCTTCTTTGACCAAAAATCCCTGCTCAACCATCTGCTGCAGTGTTTTTTCCAAAAATTTCGGCTCCACCAGGCCTAACTGCACCGCCGCCTGCTCTAGCGTCGGCAGGTTTTCATCAAAGACCTGATAAATCTCAAGGATCGTCCGCTGCAGCGGATTGATATTTTTCGCCGGCAGCACATGCGCCTGGGCAAATACCAGTTCATACGGCCAGTCAATGTGTGTGGTAAACCACTTCAGTTCAGTATCTGTCGATAAGCTTGTGGGCATAGCGTCGCCCTCCTTTCTGAGTAATGAGTTGATAGATCGTTTCGTAAACGGGGATTGTGTGGATCTCATTGCTGTCCATATCCGGCAGTTCAATGGTTGCCGGTCTGAAAGCGGCTGAATTTCCGATGATGACCAGCAGGTTCTGTGCCCGGGAAAAGGCGACATTGATTCTGCGGTACTCCTTGACGAATTGGCCCAAGTGCCTATGACGCGGAGCACGAACCAGGCTGACCAACACAATCGGCATTTCCATGCCCTGAAACTTATCAACCGTATTCGTCCGGATATCCAGACAGTCCAGTGCCTCGGGATGCTGCTGGCTCAATTGTTTGATGCGATTCCGGATCTGACCCAATTGAGCACCGTAAAATGTTATCACCCCGACAGGCAGCCGCATGTCCACTTGCACAACATCACGTTTTTTCAGTATCGTATTTGGTGCCGCTGGACGGCGATTGACCTGAAATTTTCCCCGATTGATAATATCGGCCAGTGTTTGCGGCTGCGCATCGGGCACATGCTTTTTAAGCCAATCTTTTAGAGCCAATCCATTTTCAGCGGCTGAGACCTTAGCTGTTAACACGGGATGATACCCGCGTTTTCGGACAGCCTGGTTAAGCAGTTTCAGATTCGCCATCACCAACTCTATTTCCAGCAGGTTTACTTTTGAGCTGCCGAGCTGTTTTTCATAAAACGCTCTGCCATTGGGCGCTTTGTTCGAATCAACCCACAGGACATGTTGACCCGGTTCAAGATAGTTTCCTCCAAACCGGTCATGGATGGTCAGATGATGCTCTTTTGTTCGATTATAGGCTTTACGATCCGCAGGGCTTATTAACTGGCCGTTATAAAACGGGTTGCACACCTGAACAATTTCGCTGTGTCCGCGGTAATTAACACGAAGGCCTTGTTTGGTATTCTCAGAAGCCTGTGTGAAAAGCCCTTCAAAATAACTGGCAGTGATCAGTTGCTTAAACCGCTCAAAATCCTCAGGTTTTATCTCGCCTTCGTCCAGTGCCTCGGTATAACTGCTCTCACGTTCCTTATACATCGGCGGCAGCTGGCGATGGTCGCCGACCAGGACCACTCGGCGGCCCAGCATCATCGGCATCAGCAGCTCAATGGGTGTTGCCTTGGAAACTTCATCGACAATGACCAGATCAAAGGGCTTAAATTCATCGCTGTCATAAAAAGACCGCTGTCCGGTCTCCAGGCAGGTTGCCCCAACGATATTGGCCTCGGAAACATACAGTTCCTGTAACTGCTGATTGTCCGAAGCGGACGGATGCGCCAGTAAACTGACCCATTTTTGACGGACCTTATCCCACTTCTGCTGATTGTTTATTTCGGATTGTCGCTCCTGAAGCCACTGACCCAGCTGCTGCTGCCGTTGCTCAAGGGCCTCTTTGGATAGATCCGGTACCGGCTGCGTCGCGGGCATATCGACACAGGCAGCAGGCCAGAGATCCTGCCATTGTTGATGGTTTTCAGTGATTTGCTGCCTCAGTGAATCAACTTTTTGCGAAATATTTAGTTCTTCAGTATTTAGACGATCTTTTTCTAACAGCAACTCATCCAGATGCTGTCGGTCATTGGCAGCATGGATAACGATTTCAGAAACAATAAAATCAATCCGCTCTATAGCCCGTTCAAACCCCTGTTCCAGCATCTGTCTGACAGGACCAGATGTGATTTGACAAAACGTCTTGAGCTGCGAGAGCGGCTTTTGCCATCGCAAATCCGGACTCAACGAAGCAATGACCTCCTCCAGCGAACCCACCGATGCGGTGCCGAAGGCGGCAACCAATGCCAACTGAAATTGACGACACAGCTGCGACCAGTCCAAATGGGTCGATGAATTATCGCCGTTACAGAAGGAAAGCATCCTTTCTACGAAAGATTCAATCTCATCCATCCTGACAATCGTCTGCCGCAGCAATCTTAAAAAACGCCAGGAATTCTGGCAGGATGTGGTCAATCCTTCAATGACAAGTTCAGTCTGAACGGAAAATACTTTCTGAATATCCGAAACCAGCTGATCAACCTGCTGCTGTAGAACTTCATCAGCGATTAATTCGGTTGACAAGGCTGTCTCGTGGTTGCTGCTGAAAAAGTTCTTTATTGCCTCCAGGGCGCGCCGGCGGCGCTGATTCAAATCAGTTGTTTCTCTGCATACAGTGATTTTTTGGTCAAGTTCATTCTTGTGTTGCAACAGTTTTTTAATGTCAGACTGACGCGCTTGAATCTGTTCGGTCATATTTGAAACCTGCTGCTGAACGGATGTTAACTGCTCTAATGCGGTCTGTGCGTGTTGAATGTTGGCACCACGCTGACGATTTTTCTGCATTTTTTGACTGCATGATTGACGTA
>CAYVUI010000005.1:21619-62140 GCA_964454745.1 uncultured Pirellulales bacterium
ACGTATCGAGCCGAACCACTCATTTAAGACATTTTCCTGCAGGAAACACCTCGCCTCCGGTTCCAGCCGGTCAGGATTGCCGTAACGCAGCGGACGCAGGGACGGATCTCGCAACAGCTTTAAAAAAGCATTATCAACAGCCGTATTGGCCTGGCTGACCAGGAGAATCCGCCATCCCTGCAGGCATCCCTGACGGCAAATTTCGGCGATACAAGCCGTTTTTCCGGTCCCGGGTGGGCCGTGCAGCAGCATCACATCCATCGCCGCCATCGCTTTTTCGACAGCGGCTTTCTGCTGGTCATTGAGCGGAATGACCGGTTGCGTTGATTGATAGATAGGGCGAACCAGATCCGGTGAAACTGCGTTTTGAATATCAAACAGCCAGTAAGGCAGAAACCAGTTATAGCCCCGCCCTGTCAGGAACCGTTCGATGGCCTGACGCATACTGCGGATCGGTTTTAAGTCACCTCCCACCGAAGTCAACAAAAACCCTTCATCCGGTATATTTTCAGTGAGCAGCTCGTCATGCGGTTTAATCACAATGATTACCAGCTTTTGATCTTTTAAATCATGATCGGCGCCAACCTCAAACGGCAATTTATCCGGATCGACAAACTGGATTGTCTCCAGTTGCCCAAGGCGCTGAAGATAGACTCGAGCTCCTGCAGCAGGCTGCCAGGCATCCGAATTCTGTGAATCGGTCAATGCAGCCGCCACCATAAACGTGTTATGACTACGTCTTAACTTATGAAGACTTTTGCGATCCTTCACCAGAAAACGGATTTTCCCATCATCACCGGCCATGAATTTCTCATAACGATAATCCTGCTGTTTAATGAATGTCAGCTTCTGCTGCCATTCCAAACACTCCAGCCATAACTGCAGGCGCTGTCTGACCGTATCATGCGTTCGGGGTAATTGCGTCAATGCATCAAAATCGGGTTGTGTCATGCGCTGATCAGCGATCAACGTTACAAACTGCCCGGAGACATAACGCTCAAAGGGACGCGGCGGGATATGTGCTGTCAAAATGCAGCGGTCCACAACCAACGTTCCCTGTTTGCGATACGCCCCGAACACCGGCACGATCCCGTCAACAGCAAAACTGTCAGACAAAGGGCCCTCGACAGGAGGCCGGAAAATATACCGATCATATTCATCAAATGAGGCATGAGCGGCGATCATTGTTCCGGGAAGGTCATGCGGCCAGATTCTCTCGATATAGGCCTCCAGCAGGTCCTGAGCATTCTCCAGAGACAATGCAGCTTGGTTCTCTTGCAAGAACGGAACGATCTGGTTTTCATAGTCACGGCGCCTGGACCAAAAGTCCGGACAGATCAGACTTGCTGTAATCAACGGAATCGTCGTCGGTGTTGCTGTTTGGACCAAAGGCATTGTCAACCTCCCTTTTTATTTAACGTTTTCGGAATACTTTAATGATCAGCAGCGCCGTCACACACACAACACCCAGGCATCCCAATAACACATACCGTTCTGGCAGCCTGACATTGAATAACTCTGGGATTTCAAGAAACTCAAAATCAATCTCCATCCCACTGGCAAACCACAAAAACAAGGCGACCGTTAAGGGGATCCCGAGATAAAGCTCCCACCGGAAGCGAAATTCAGGCTGCTCGTCTTGCGGCTGAGGCGGCTGGGGCCGCGGAGGTTGTTGATACCGGTCATATTGATTTCTTCTTTGCATTGCACACATAATTGTCTCTCCTATAATAATATTCACATTTCTTACTCTAACCCCTGTGGACAGACCCCGAGCCTGTTCCAAAATATGCACCCTTGTGCTAAGGATTAAAAAACGATGACAAACAGATGACGCGGAATCGCGGCCGCTAATATATATTTGCGATATTGAAAATTAATCGTCCCGGTTGTTTCGCTTTAACCGGTACAAACCCCACAGAAACAGTCCCAGCATCACCAGGCCTCCGATCTCATAGGGCGTTTCAATACCGCGGCCGGAACAAAACGGCAGGACACGGGACAGGTGAAAAATCTCACCATTGGTCATAAATGAAAAAACGGCGGCGGCGATTAAAAGAATTACTGTTAATTGAATCAGTTTCATGTTCTACTCTCCTTTCGGCATATACGTTTCAATGGTTTCATAGGCAATTTCCATACTTGATTTCAGGTGTATCATGCTCTCGGCTACATACTTTTCAATATCTTTGAGCTCTTTTGCAGTACCTGCCACAATAACCATCTTTTTGATGTCCGCACATTTCAAGCATTGCTCTATATGTGATACCACATTCTCATAAGAACTGACCGATATCTCGTAGATAACGTACCCCCCTCCCGTTGACAAGGCAACATCGACCGGATGATTTGTGCCGGGAACTTCCCATTCAAGCGCTGCCTCAAGACCCTGTTTTTCATAGAAGGCTTTGATCCATTTGGCGAAATGCCGATGAGCAGTTTTTCCCCTCCCTTTATTTCCTCGCGGCTTCGGAAGATTGAGCATCTTGTAGCCCGGTTCGGTCGGTTCCATCAACGCCAACATTCTTCTTCCGATTTGCGCATCCTCGAACTCGGCCCATTCCCGGTCTTCCATATAGATGCGTATTTTATTTTGTACACGATAATGGATTTTACCGACCTTATCATATAGTCTCGTCACAGGGGTATAAGGGCAGTTGATCCAGTGCTTTAAAAGCTCAAGGCCGTACTGATGAAGCTGTTTTTCTTTCTCCGACTCAGATGACTCCTTAAAATCAGTTTGTTTGGACCGAACATTATTGATAAAATTCTGAATTGCTTGTATTTTGAATATATTTTCGGCCTTTATGAAAGGATGACTGTCATAGTGATGATTTAAAATACTCTCATGAGGGATGTAAAATACCTTTCCCTTGACGGCATGCGGCCATGCTCCGATTTTCTTTACCAGACACTGTCCTTTTTGAAGGTGGCCCAGGGTAAGCTCTCCGTACGGGGGTAATGAAAGGTTTCGAGCGGCCTCCAGAGCGGCTTTGTCGTCATCAGTGCGAAAGACCATCCGCATCGTAGCATTTTCACTAATGATCCTTGAAACATTGATCAGTGATGAAGTAACAACTACAGCGCCCAAACCCAGTTCACGGCCCTTCTTGAAAAGCTCCGATTCGGGACACATCAGGCCGCTAAAAAGCTTTTCGACCTCGGCATTGACATCGTCATCGGCTTCATCGATCACAAAAAGTATTTCAATCGAGTCGGCACGGTAAAATTGTGCCTGGCGCGTTTTCATAACCTTTACAATGAGCAGATCCACCAAAAACTGACGCGCCCAGCTCGGTTCCATCAACGGCATCGAAATAACAATGCTCTGCCTGTCTCGGATCAGCTGCTCCAGGTCCAGTCCTTTGAAGGCACTGAATGTCGGATGAGTTGAATAGCAGAAAGTCTCAAGCTGCTGAATCAGTGATTCAGCGTAGGTATCCTTTCGACTGAATGTCTTTTTCGGCAGTGCCTTCAAAAAATCAAGAATCGCCTTAAAATCAGGGGCAATCAGATGTTTCGAAGGCTGCGGGTTCAGCAATGAGAACAGAATACTCAGGGCCGACATCAATGTGCCCAACGCGTATTTAAGCCCTGCCCTTGCGCAAAACAGGCTACTAATAGCAGCTATCCATGCCCTTATGGATATGCCGACCGGGGGCTCTAATGCTTCTCGAAGTGAATCCTGAACATGAAGATGCATCCAGCCGAATTTCTTTGCCAGATCCGCGTAATCGGCCCCTTTGCGGTCACAGACAATCACGACTTTTTTGTTATTCGGATTCTTTTGATTGTAAGTGTTAATCCCATCCAATACCGCACGCACTCCGTGGGATTTGCCAAATCCTGTCAACCCTGAAACCTGAACAAATACCGGCTCATCAAACCTGAGACCGAATTGAAGCTGTGGGTCGCCAACCAAAGTTCCAAGTGCAATATCAGGCTCTCCATTTCCGTACCATTTGTCATTTTCGGGCAGACGATGCAAAAACTCAGGAAAATCCTTTAAATATTCAATGTCCTGATCAGCCAAATGCAGGATCGTCTTTGCCATCGAATCCGAGAGCATGCCATAATCCGCCATGATAAGATATTCGCTCCAGTCGGTTTTGCTTGGCAGCAATTCGAAACTGATATTATCGAGACCATATTGATGGATCTTTTGGATTAACATTCGAATATGTTTCATTTGTTGATTCCTTCTTTTTGAAAAAAACGGGTGTAAAAATATTTTTAGTCTTGTGCAGACGATGACAGGCTGGACATCGCCATTTTTTATCCCGGGATGACTGCCTGCGATGCTTGGGGCAGCATAACTTGCCGCAGACGCAGAGTTTTGCCCCGGCCACTGAGACCAGTCCGTGGCTTTTGGGCTTTCTCTTTTTACGGCAGACATCGCAAACAGCAATGTGTATCGGGGGTTTTTGTAAGAACATGGATGGATTCCAGGCCAGGCCGTCCTCTAAAATGATGTTGTTGTATTCACTGTATCTGGCCAATGAACCATCGCTTTCCCTGACCAGATATTCCTTCTGGGTGACCTCTAAAATCACATTACCTTTTCGATCCGTGATCGTCGCTATTGTCTTGTTTTGGGTTCCGCTTTTAGCCATAGTTAACTCTCCTGTACTTATAGAATTGAGTTATTCTTCCTGGTCTTGACTCGGATTTTCAGGAAGCTGAAAATCTTTTAAGGTGTTAATAATATCGAAGAACTGCGGTTTTAATGATTGTGCCAGTTTTAAGTATTCTTTTGCATACTCATCATACTTTTCTTTATCCTTCGCGATAAAAATCGAATTCAGCAAAGTAATCAGAGAAAAGATTGCCTCATGATGGATGTGGTGTAGAGCCATGCCGGAGATTTGCCCGGTTTCTTTCTTGAGATCTTCCATAAGCACGTTTTCCAGTTTTTTGGCCAGTCCCCAGCTTTGATTTTCGATATAATTCGTTGCGATTCTGTTCATTTCGATCTGATTCATTTTAAATCTCCTGTAAAATGTGGTTAATTTTTACTCAGTTTTCTTTGTGAATCCTGGTTAATACCATAAAGCTCCTGTCAGGATTCCAGCAGATGCCAAAACCGCCGGTACGCTTGCTCAAAAAGAAATTCTGCTGCTCTGCACTTTCATTATGTTTTAATCGCAGAGAGCTTAGTCGGGCAGACAGGTTGTTGGGTTCTCTCATGGAATCGATCCCCGTAATCTCCGCAACATCATTGGGCGAACTGAATTCTCCCGGCTCACACTGAATACACTCAAGCACCTTAAGCGAGGTATCTCCGATAGAGACCTCCGAAAGATCGTTTTCAATCCACCGGCCGTCCCTCGTGCGAAAACACCAAAGGCCAAGGTCAACCGCCAAGACATGATCAAACGCATCCCTCTGCATTGTTAAAAATTCCTCCTTTGTGATTACATCCTTTGAGAACTGCCGGTTCTCATAGACAATTAGTTCGTAGCGTTGTTTAACAAGACTGGTTTTCATGAGTTTTTCCTTTCTTAAATAGGGGGAATATCAGTTGAGAATACCAAGCAGCTGTTCATCTTCGAGGACACTGAGTGTGTCTTCAAAGAGGGGCTTTACCGTAGCTTCAGGATTCTGTTCATAGACCGGCAGGACCGTTTTTAATATCACAATATTATCCTCATCATCAATACTCAAAAATGAACACAGACCTGCCAGCCGGTTCTGGAAACGCAAAACGCTGTAAATCTCGTCCGTTTTTAGCCTGTCTTTAGGTTTGAAACGGATGATCAGCGACAAACGTGACTTGATGTCATTCAGGGACAATTCCGCCTTAATCATCCTGTTGCCGCAGGCGACCATGAAACCGCTGGCGATCTTGTTAAGTTTGCTGCGGCTGACCTCAGACCAGTACTGGCCGGCAGCATGAAGGATTTTGGTAAAAACAGCTGCGAAATCGTCGTTTTCTCGTGATTTGTTTGACATAATCATCTTAATTCCCTTTCAAATATTGTCATTTCATTAAGCGGGTATTAAGGTGAATTATGTGACAAAATAACTGCAAGAAATGGAGAAAAACAGTAATTATCTTGTTGCTAACTCATCATTAAAAAGAGAGTTACATATATTCTGACGATTTTTGAAAAGTTTGTAAAAAACTTGTTTATGAGTGATATTCGTGACGTTGATGACATCAGTCGAGTGATACAAGTGACGTTTATGATGAAATATATTGACTGGCGAGAGAAGCTTAATACACTTAGATTTTAGATGATAATACGGTATTATTGAAGTTAACAACTACGGCTTTACCCGTCCGCCTTTAGTGGATAACTTAATCTATGGGTAACATTCAAAGAATTGTTGCGAATTACTAAAGTCTAATTTATCGAGGTCTCTTATCAGCATTGTCCGGTAAATCACCCCAAAATTCGTGTGAGAGAAGCACACTTCCGGGGCCGTCTTTTTCTGAGTAGATACTCTCGGTTTTTTCTAAAATCGGACAATTCACAATAAATCCCTTTTTAGATGATACCCTTTCAATTAATTTATTTTTGCACGAAAAGTGTATAATATTATTAAATATGTAAAGAAATGATGAAAAAGCATTATCATTTTTGCTTTTAGCAGCATCTTTTAACTCTTCATTTGTTATAAAAAGTTTATCTCCGAGCATATCTGTTGCAGAACTAGACTGTTTGGTATATTTTCTCATAATATAAATAAGCACTTGCCATATTCTCTCTTTTCCAGAATCGACTTTGATTATGTATGCCGGCTTCTTTCGGCTTTTCGAATAATTGTATAAAATGAGTAGATTTTCATTAGGCTGTAAATATATGAGACAGTTTTGTGTATCTATATCAACCGGAATACTTTCTTTTTTATAGTCAATTACAGAAGAATTCTCAATGGATTGTATAATTGGGGCGGAGCTATTATTTATAAGTTTGCTAATATCTCTTAAGCTCACAACTTTTTCATTCAAATGGGCGACTTCATGGCCATCAACAAGACCACTCATGCAAGTGTTCATAAAATCAGTTTTGCTGAATACATGCCATACACCTTCATATGTAGCTTCCAGTCCAGACCCTGCAATCCATAATATGAACGGATTATTATCATTTGCTGGATATGACCAAAGAAAAGTTTTGTGAGTTTCATGAGGAGCCAAACTTGCAGAAATGTTTTTTGCATCGGGCAGACATAACTTTTGAATAGCTGAAATTCCAGGGACCTTCAACCCTCCAAGAATAAAAACATAAGAATATTTAACTAACAGAGAAGGGCTACTTTCCAGCTGTCTTAAAAAGTCAAGGGGAGTGATGTGTTGAGTTTTCAATGATAAAATTCGGGATACTTTTATAAATATATAGTCAGCGAGATACTCTTCATAATAATCAGATATTATGAGTATGTCTTTTGAAACCTTATCTCCTTCAGTAATATTTTTTTTCGTGAGAATATTATTCAGCAGATAATCTTCAGATACCAAAACTTTAAATTCCTCTGAAATTTCACATAATTCTCTTTTTGCGGCATCAAATTCTCTTTCGATATCCGCAGTTTTCTTCTGCATTTTTATTGCTTCAAATTCTTTCTGCCAGTCTTTACTGCTGTCTTTTTGAATAAGAAAACGAAGTAACATGGATTTGAAGAAATTTTTCAATCCATTTTTAACAGAAAGAGTGCTTACATCTCCGAATGCACCATAGCATTCAGCTGCTAACAATATTGTTTTTTTATTTTTTAGAAAATTATCTCCCGCCTTAGTAAAGCACTTCAGGGCAGTTGCGTAATCACCAATCAACATGTAATCATAAGCACTTGTTCTCCAGAGCATCCCGGCAGAGAAATATTCTTCTTTTGTTTCTATTAAATCAGCACATTTTTCATGCAAATATGCAGAATTTCTATGAAAACCTTTTATAATGTCCTTAACTTCTGCAAGCGTTGCAGGATCATCTGATTCATGTGTATTTTCTTTAATCCAGCGAGTAGAATATTGAGCAATCTCATGAGAAAGATTGATAAAAGATCTCGAAAGAGGCAAATGCTGTTCAAGAAGACTCTTATAAAAGTATACAAACTCTTCTATCTCAAAACATATACCTTTAAATTCATGAATTTCTTTAACATTGCACAAGAGCCTTAAAATCTCATTATAAGTTTCATCTACAGCAATCTGTAATTTCTGTTCAGAATATCTAGCTCGGGCTGCGCTTACTTTGGGGAATTTATAAGGCTCATAACACAATAAACTAAAAAACCGAGGGAGTCGCTTACCTCCTTCAAGAACAAGATGACAAGCTGAAATAAATTTTTGTAGATTCGCCGGAGATATAACACGATCTTGCTTTACAGAACCTCTTACATTATCAGCAATTTCTTCCATATACTTAACCAGCTGTTCAATTAGCTGATTATAGCCAGGTATCATATGACTGTAAAAACGTTCAGGTATATTAATATTGCTTCTGAGTACAACATCGTGGACAGGATGATTATCGTTACAAATAAAATGTTGTTTATGCATACAACCAATGATGTAATCAAATGTTTCAAAACCATTTTTCTTATAAAAATACTCTAGTGATGACTTCGGACATACACCACATAGCTTTTGTATTTGCTGACAAAAACCTAAAATGACAAGTTCATGTTCATTTAAATTAACAATTATTCTTTCTGCCAATAGACCTTCTATTGCTTCAATAACATTTACAGTGTTTTGTTTTTTACGGATTAACTTATAGGAAGCTTCAAGACACTCCACAGTCAACTTTGATTCTTTGCTAAATGTTTCAAAAACTTTATTAAAGTCATCTTTTTGTTGTTCAGATAATTCATTCCTTAACAATGAATTTAATATAGTTTCACATTCATCTTTTGGTAAAGAGTTGATTTTTCTTTCCCGAAAATTTATAAAAAAACAAGAAGAGAGTGTGCCCTCAATGTTACTATATGCCTCAGGACTTAATGCTAAAAAAAACTGTATTTTCTGATTATTATACCATTGAGGAAGATGCCATAAGATTTTTTCAATAGATTGGCTGTCTCTTCTACCTTTTGTATCTGCCACCTCGTCAATCAAGATTAAAGTTTTTTCATCTTGTTTGATTGACCACTCTGAAAGAGCATGTATATCATCTAAATCAGGCGGCCGGAGAAATTGAAATATTTTATGGTTCTCAGATAATTTTGACAATATACTCCTTACATATGCAGTTCTAAAGATTCCTTGAGGACAAACAAATGCAATAGATTCGCCCTTCGTAAGTAAATCGTTTAGATCAAATGTATTTTCTAGCTGAAGATCAAAAGGTAAACGAGGGACTTCACAAAGACCGCAAAATCTCATTGAATTACCTAACGAAAACTCCTTAACATGCTCTTTCTTTCCTGACATAACAAACCCTTTTTTCTAACAATATGTGAAAATTATGTATTATTATAGCCAAGGCCCAAAAAAGGTCAAGATAAAGCAAAAAAACCGGCACTTTATCTATAAACTTTTTTTCAAGAAAGTTACAGCGACAATATCAATTCAATCCAGTTGATATCTTAATATTTTCATACCTGCTCAATAAAATGATTTTTGATTTGAATTTACAGAACTTTGAAGCAATTATATTTGGTCCGATTTAAAAAATGCGGCTCCAATTCAAAAAGAGCCGCTTTTGTTTTAATGGCTCTGAGGAGGTTAAAAACATGAATAACCATACAAGAAAAGATATCGAAGAGTACCAGTGCGGTATATGCGGGCGGGTGTTTTATATCGACCCTAGAGAACGGACAGCATTGGATCTGGAATTCGGATGCCCGTATGGGTGTGATTGTGCAGGAGATTCTGCGGGCAAGATACATACACACCAGAACGAGGTGATCTAAATATGGAAATGACAGAACAACAGTATGAGCTGCTAAAGAATTATCTGGATGAGTTATGGCAGGGTCAGAACGCCACAAGTAAAAAACTGCTGAAAAGAAATTACGGAATCGACAGTCTTTCAGACATCCTAAGTGATTGCGGGCTTTATTGCTATATTGAGCAGGTGGTTTAAATGCCTGCTATCGAAGACCATACAATATCCATCGTCCTGTCAGAAGGCGACTTCATCGAATCGATGGGACGGGCTCCGAAGAATCAGCGGGAATTTAATACATGGGCTGAACTGTTTGAAAAAGGGCTTATGAACGGACATATTGACTGGACCATCATATCTGAATGTACCCGCGATGCGATGGCGGACGCTTTGGAATCGCAAAATCTCCAAAACAACGAGGTGGTCTAAATCGGATACACACATTACTGGAAAAGGGTCGTCAAATTCGACGAAAAACAATTTGAAAAAGTAGCAAAGGATTTTACAGAAGTCATGAAATATCTGTCGGCTTTTGTGCCGTTAGCTGGCGGTGGCGGAGACGGAAAAGCCGTTATCAATAGCTATGAAATTTGCTTTAATGGCGTCACACAATGCGGGCATACCGATAGAAACCTGGGTATTACCTGGCCGGAAGACACAGCCAGGGGAATTGCCTTTTTTGTTGAGCGGTATAATGAAATTCCAACAAAGACATTAATTACAGTGCTTTGCGGCCAGGATCAAGAGCTTGCAATAAATGACAGCGATGTTTCAGGCCAATGGTTTGCGGGCTTGAAGCTGGAAAAGAGGACTTGTGGCGGCGATTGCTCGCATGAGACATTCAGCCTGCCGCTGAGTATAGAAAAACAGGACTGGCAAAAACCCATCGGTAAAATCAGTCATTATGATGTGAATGGAAATCCGGTCTATAATGATCCAGAAGAGGTTGGACTCTATTTTGAGTTTTGCAAAACCGCCTATAAGCCTTATGATCTTGCGGTTATCATTTGCCTGATCATCGCGAAGCGTTATTTGGGAGATAATATTTTCATATCGTCAGACGGAACAATCGATCAGTGGCGTGACGGTATGATGATCTGTCAGAAAATACTCGGCTATGGCCTTGGTTTTAAACTGAGGTGAAAAAAATGAATTTTCAAGACGTTGAGTTATTTTACAACGAATCTTTCAGTGAATATCTTGCCGTTGAGCAAAAAGGTAAAGTTATATTTAAGGCGAGAAACAAACGATAATTCTGGCAGGGATTAACCAAAAAGATCGGCTTTACCGTCGTCCATACGGGCTATAAGAACAACAGGATTGTGAATAAACAAATTTTGGAGGCGGTATGAATGAACAAAACAATCAAACAGCAGATCATCTTCATTCTTGAAGATGACAATGAAATAATGACAGCAGCTCTTAACAGTGATCTCGACGAAGAAAATAAGCAAATGAAAAGAGTTTTGATCAATCAGCATCAGGTAATTATTGAGAAAGTCAAAAAGAATCAAATACCATCCCAGCATCAGCTGCAGCTCATACGAGATGCGAATGAAATTCATCTAAACGACACTGACATTATAAACGGAAATCACTCCCAGGCGGTTGAGCTGGACAGATGGCTGGATATGATAATGAAGATCCCAACCAAAAGAGCATTTGATATTCTGCAAAAACATTTGGATAAAGATAAAGAAACACCTGCGATTATATTGAGGGCATTGCATGCGCTCTGGGAAGAGATTATCCCAAATGGTGATGTTTTGAATTTTGATGATTCTGGTAAATGCCTCAAGTGCGGCAGCAAAGTTTTCTTTGCGGATGTAACCGATACCTTGGTGTATGTCGGAAATGATATTGTAAAAAGGTATGACGGTGACATCACCAATAGAAATTGCGTCAAATGCAATTATACCGGGCAGTATCAGGAATATAAGAGCATGATAAATAATCGGAGGTGGTTTAAATGGCTCAAATACCGGATAAGCATATTGGAATCATAGAAGAATCGCTCCAGGACTACCGCAGGTGGTTTGACGGTGACGATGAATCGGACATTGAGCAGAGGAAATTAATTGACGCGGCACTCGATGCGATTGGGTAAAAGGACATATTTTCGTTGTCAATAGCGGCTTAATGGGCTAAAATATGGCATAAAACTGCTACAAGTAGCTTAAAGATGGCAAAAGAATTGTATATAACAGGATGCTAATATGCCTTATGCACATTTTTATAAATCTTTTCCCAAAATTGCTGAAAACCAAACCCGTGTGATCACACTTTTGGAACAGTCAGATTTTGACCTGCCCGACGGTGAATATGCATTTACGGAAATGTATTGCAATGAAAAGGGTTGTGACTGCCGCCGGGTATTTTTCAACGTCATTTATGAGCGGAAGCAAGTTGCCGCAACAATAGCCTATGGCTGGGAGTCACCGGAGTACTATGTCCGCTGGATGGGCGATGATGATCCTGCCGTTATAGAGCAGCTTAAAGGCCCTACGACCAGCATGATCGGGCCACAATCGGATATGGCCGGCGAGATCCTGGAAATGCTAAAAAAGCTGTTATTAACCGATAGGCGGTACATCGAAAGAATTAAGGAGCATTACCGGCTCTTTCGGGAAAGAATTGACAATCCTCCCAGAAAAAGGGGCGTGGTCAAGCGACGACGATAAGATAAGGTTTGTTATGGCCAGAAAGAAGAAAGACCCGGTTCGCGAAGAGCGGATCACTATGGAAATCGTGGTAGATGCCTATGACGAAATCGAGCGCGCAATGGGGTGGTATTATTATCTCGAGCAGCAGCTTCAATTTCCGTTTACAGCAGCCTGCACAGTTGAAAGGAGTATTTCACCGCTTCAGGTCAAGGATGAAGTTGAGGTAACCGCAATGGCTCCGGAAAAAGAATACAGTCATGAAATATTTGTTATGATCCGCTGGTCGAAAAAGGGACTTGCCGTCCCTCTTTCTCAGTTGAAGCCGATTTCGGCGACAGATGAAGGCACTGTTCAGGCAATTGAGGATTGGAAATACTGGGTCGATCAGGGTTATATTTTTTAGCTGAGGATAATATGTCCGCTATATTATTCGGTTAGCGACACGTAAGATACAACAGTTTGCGCCCAAATTCTAAAATTTTCGAAAGAAAACACTTCTGCATGTCGGTTTGCCGGATATTGAGCAAACCGACGCTTAAGATCGGAGCCGCTCGGAGATGTAAAAATGGCAGAACAAAACATGCCCATATATAAAACAAATGCAGGTCTGGTTAGTGCCGCAGTCTGGGAGAACAAGATTCCCGGCAAAAACGGTGGTGAAGTAGATATCTTGAAAGCAACCGTTCAAAAGCGATACAAGGACAAAAACGGTAGTTGGCAATCGAGCAGCTCGTTTTCACGAAACGATATTCCCCTGGCTATATATTGCTTAGGAAAGGCTTTTCAGGCGATAATTGACGAGCAGAACAGAGGTAAAGACAGCATTGAAGATGAGATAGCCATGTAAATCGGCCTGTGAAAGCAGGCTTTTTTTTATTGGCGATTTCTTTTTTTGAGAAATCGCCAATTCAGCGTTTTCCGGAGGTATAAAAATGAATGAGAATATGAAACTGTTGCCGCTTGTTGAAGCCGAAGGCAGGGAGTTTTTGGTGGATGTTCCCAATCGGGTGTTCAGGGATGCCGATAAACCCAACAATGTGGTCAAAATGCACTCTAAGGAAGGAAGAGATATAGTCAGGGACATACTCGGCCTGGAATGGCGGTCTTTTGGTGTTTATGGTAACAAGGAAGACGGACTCGAGGTATCAAATGCCGGAAGATCGGACTTGTAATGCGTAGGAAGTAATTTCACAGCTTATCAAAGACGGCTGGAAGCTTCAGAAAGGCGGGCTTTCCTGCTTGGATGGGACGGTAGGAACAAACCTTTATAAAGACGGCGCGATTATTATCATTTGGCAGGAGTTTTATCCTAATGAGGAATTTATCGAGCAGCAGTGGCCTGGGGAATTAGAATGAGAGGCAAAGACCATTATTTTGAAAAGCACAGAAACTGTATGACCAGGATTATGAACCGCCATGAAATAGAAAAAGCAATTCAAGAAGTCAGAGGTGAAAGAGATTTCGATAAACGAATTAAGAAAATCTGGGATAGGTTTATAAAATGATATTCCTTAAATATACCCAAAAACATAAACGGTGATGGCGATGGCTGATATGAAAAGATTTGCAAGAAAATGCAATTCTTGCGGGTTATTATTTAATGAAGGGTACTGTATTGAGGGAGGCGAAGAATATTACTGCTCCAGGCAATGTTTAAATACCAAATATTCAGATGAAGAATTTGAACGATTATATGATGAAGGCAACGGGGACAGTTATTATACCTGTTGGGAGTGTCAGGAAGATTACCAATATTATGAAGACGGCACAGAGATTGGATGAAAAGATATAATTGACAGGCTTTCCGGTGAAATAAAAACCAATCTCACATTATTGCAGGAGAACTTACTTTTTGTGTCAGGATATTCGGCGACTTAAACCTCTTGGGTTTAACAATCCCGCAATTTGCTGCTTTTTCATCAGTTTCGGGGAGGCTGCTGCTGTTTGAACCCCAAATTATGATTATCGGTTTTCAACAATACTGCTCGAAGGCTTTCGAGCCATCAATTTTTCTGCGGAAAACCGATAATCATTTACGGAGTTCGAACTTCCGCTCCCTCCAGCCTGAAACTTCAAAAAAGACACGACCGAAATGCGTGGCTGTCATTTTATACCGGCTGATTGCTATTAGGTTCCATGATAAACTTCACGTGCGGATTTATCCGCGCCACCCCGCCTCTCGTTAAGTTTGCCGAGAGGCGGAGGTGTCCACAATGGATGAAATATTTTATATTGAAGATGGTGTCGAGGTTCCGCCGCCAACGTTGTTCAAGCCATTGCGTAATAATGGCTATGGCAGTATTCAAGATTTGCCGGATGAGGAGCTTGCTAGCCCACAAGAGCTTGAACACATCGCATTTCTGATGGATTATGAGCCGGTGCTTTTATTACCTAAACCGAAAGCAGCAAAGTACAATCCTGCCCTGAACTGGTCGAATCCGGATTATAATGCCTTTTTAAGTACCGATTTTGACAGGATTATGCCGGAGTTTGATAAGTTGCGATACAAAGCAGATAAGCTTAAGGAGCAGCTAAATGATGTCATGATTACGGTTGCCGTCATGAACGAAAAAATACAAAAGAAAGTCAAATACAAGCTTCTGCGTTGGATCAGAGACGGCAGAATTGAGCCGGACCAGATTAAAGATTGCCAGATATGGCAGCTTGCCAAATACTATAAAAGGGCACTTTTCTTAAAGAAGGAAATTTTGCGGCTCCAGGATGCACGCTGTAAACGGCAGCAGCAGGCTTGCGAAAAGTGGCTTAAAAAACTGGATTAGTTTCATCTTTTTCGTTTCCTTTTGATTTACCGAGGTGGTTATTATGGCATGATATTCGTCTTTTATTCGGATGCTATATGGGTGGAATTTACAGGTAATTTCGCCGCCCTGCCTGTCCCGTGGATGGGCGGCCCTGGGTATTCAAGATGTCCTGCTTATGGGGTGTCCCAAGGATGAGATTAGGATGTAAAAAGTCTGTTGAAAGTCTGTGAAAAGGATGAGGTTATGTAGTTATGGTATGTCGTGAATAGTGAAATAAATCAGTGGGTGTAAGGTGAAATTGCCTTCGGCAATTTGGTGGATTTCCGCTTCGCTTTAATCCCCCGTCCGGGGCTGTTGCAAAGCCCCGGTGTATCGGTGTATTCATATTATGATTCATTATTTGAAAGTGAGGTGGGATGGTGACAGGATGTCGGGATAGATAAAGATATAAATGTATCCGCCTCAGGTATGCTCGTGAGGACGCCTCGTCCGGCCTTCGATTTTCTTTTTCAGCCGGCAATTTAATATCATATTCAGACATTCATTGATAGTGAAGTTTGTCCATTGATCGTAGAATAAGCGGTCAAATGTGATGTAATTCATTATCCAGGAGTGGTGGATAGTGAAAGTGTTGTATTTATAAGAAGTTATCGTAAGAAATTAATTCAGTATCCAGCAAAAAGTAATAAAATCCGAATGCGGATAGCGAATGAAATGCTTACCTGTCTTAACAATTCAGCCACGAAACAGACACTCACCGCAGGTCTGGGCCACCCACCTCTCAAACTCCAGTGCTGCTAAAAGTGTCTCCTTTTCTTCAGAGGGAGCCCTCGCAAAAGCAGTGCTGAAAGCCGCAACTTTTTGTCTTGAATTCGCCTCGATTATCCGAAGGAAATGGTCTTTTTGTTTGCTCATCATTACTCACCTCATTGATTGTGGCATAGTTTTGTCTTTATAAAATGTGCGCTTATTGGCCCCTCGACATCCCTACTTTGAAGTAGCGACTAAAACCGAAAAGTATTTAAATAAGAGCGTATTTACCACCCTCAAGGAGCAATCTTTGGGGTGCCAAATGGAACAAAATTATTCGCTGTCGCAAGGGCCGGTATTAGGTGCCGGGTATATGCCGTATTTTTATCAATCGGGTAAGTTTTTACTCTATAACCTCCCGCATAAAAGTCTTAATTCTGGAGAATTTGTAGCCAGTAAAAGCTACGACTTTACCTCCGACATAGTGCCTAAAAACTCCCGGTCGAAACAACCCACTGTCGAAGATATTCTCCGTAAGGGGTACTTTGCCATCCCCAATTCAGAACCGGAAACGGCATTGATTTCGGACAAAACTCATACCACAAAATTGGGGCTGGGAGACATTATCAATCAGATCCGGGACCGCTATTTGATCTATGAAAAAAACATGTATCAAATCGAGATGAGCAAATGCTATGCGGTCAGCTCTCAAATGGCGGTTGAAGCCTCAAGAGGCGGTGTTCGAACCAGCAGTCGTGAGGCATACAGTCTGACCAAAAATATCGGCGAATTATACCTGCAGCAGAATGAGGAACGAAGGAGCTTGTGGGCCGATATATCCCGGCTAAAACAGGCCCTTCCCGAGCAGGCCCAGAGTTATCTGTCCAGCTATCGTAAATTATCTATTCTTGAAGACGCGGCGGGTGACGACCTGTGAAAGAAGCCGTCAGGGAGCTTTGCCGCAGGCTCAAGCCGGTACTTGGCAAAAGAATAGATCGGCTTTGGCAGGCATACCTTGCTGATTCCGACATGGCAGGCCGGGCTGATATAGAAAATACCCTTGAATTGCTGGCAGCCAAACATCTAAATAGCAATTATGATTTCGACAGATCCCCTTTTGCGCCCCCTACAAAGCAGTTTGCCTCTGCCGGGGATATCGAACTTGGCGCTGTTAGCTACGCCGATAAGAAGCTATATCCGTTCTTTTTCAAGAGCAACAGGCTAAAGGAACATATTTTAGTAGCGGGCAGAAGCGGGTCTGGCAAGACGAATCTGACGTTTGTGCTTATGTCGGGAATTATCAGTCGCGGCATTAAAGTATTGGCACTTGACTGGAAACGCGGGTACAGGGATCTGCTAAGCCTATATCCTCAGCTTCGAATCTATACCGTTGGCAGAGATATTGCACCTTTACGTTTCAATCCACTTATTCCTCCTGCCGGATGTGAGCCTCATATCTGGATCAAGCTGATCGTGGATGTGATTGCCTCCGCCTATCTCGGAGGTGAAGGAGTTATAAGCTTGTTAGTGGCAGGGCTGGATCATTTATACAGAGAAGCCGGTATATTTGACGGCAAGTACAACCGTTTTCCTACAATCCAGGATTTATTGGCTTGGCTTCGCACTACCAAGCTCAAGGGCAGAGCGGCAATGTGGAAGGCTTCGGCAGAAAGAATCCTGCTTGCAATGACATATGGTGAGTTTGGGGCGGTTCTCAATACCAATGACAACAGCCATATCGCTGAATTGCTGAATCATAACGTAGTCTTAGAGATGGATGGCTTGAGCTCGGCTTCGGACAAGGTCATGTTCTCAGAAGCGCTAACCCTGTATCTGTACCGCTGGCGTCTCGCTCAGGGCCCGCAACATAAACTGACCAATATGATCATCCTTGAAGAGGCCCATAATCTGCTGCTGAAAAAAAACACCGAAACCAAAGAATCGGTCCTCGAAACATCAATCCGAATGATACGGCAGTACGGAATGGGCTATGTGTTTGTGGACCAGTCTGCATCATTGCTGTCAAAAGTGGCCTTTGCCAATAGCTATGCGACCATCGCATTGAGCCAGAAGTTAAAATCGGATGTATCTGCGATTGCATCAGCGATGAATTTGGCTGATGATCAGAAGCAAGCCATGAATACCTTACCTGTTGGGACAGCGATTGTCAGGCTAGCCGATGAATACCCGGAGGCATTTCTTGTTAAAATCCGTAAGTTCCCGATTACAGAAGGCAGCATCCCTGATTCAGCGATTAAAGACAAATGGGCAGCTTTTAACAGCCATTCCGCCTCAAATAGAAATATACAGACTCCTTCAGAAGCAGTTTCGGCTATTTCAGCCACGGATAATAATGAAAAAACGAATCGGAATAACCATAAAAATCGCACCGATATAGATACCCACCCACCATCCCCACAGGAGACAATCAATAGAGAAAACTCTGCTATTGATACCAATCCACCCTGTAATAAACTAAACAGAGAAGAACTACGGTTTTTATCTGATGTTGCTGCCCGACCGCTCTCTACAACTGTAACCCGCTATAACCGGCTAAACCTCTCCCGAAGGAGGGGCAATGCCATCCGCCAGGCCCTTGCGGCCGGCGACCTGATCCAAGCAGTAACCATCCCCACACGTTCAGGTCAGATTGTTTTATACAAGCTAACTGAAAACGGCAGAGGCGTTTGTGAATCCGAACATATCGATCCTGGACCCTGCAGCCGCGAAAGCCTGGAACACAAATATTGGGTCAGGCAAGCCGCTAAAGACTATGAGAAAAAAGGATTTGAGGTAAAATATGAACACCCGGTCAAAGGCAACGGCGCCGTTGATCTCCTGGCAGTCAAGGTAGGTAAGCAGATTGCCATAGAAGTCGAGACAGGAAAATCCGATATCAAAAATAATATCGAAAAGATCGTCAATTATGACTTTGATAAAATAGTGATCATAGCAACTAACCCAACGGCTTCAAGTAAATGCCAGAAGGTTATTTGCAATATTGAAAATAAAAATACTGAAATTGAATTCTTAACCTGGCTGGATATATCGTAGTTCTAATGCTTTCCAATTAAGAAATAGACGCAGTTCTATTACGTATAAGAGCATCGACAGTTCCCGGCGGATTGAATTTGACATTCGTCACATTCATCGCCAAAAGCAGGCTGTTGGCACAATCATAATGTCTAACCGCCCAACGGATAGGAACGGACTCACACGGAAAGGATTTTTTCTCAGCGCACTGACATTCAATTGCCGGTTTCGTTACAATCAGCGATGTCAGGACCACGTTGACTGCCAACAAGAGCCCTGCTGCTATAAATAATATTTTGTGGATTTTTTTCATTTGAACTCACCTCGATCGTTCTCATCAGCGGTGTGCACCACTGCCCGCATTGCATCCGTCAAACTGATGAAAATTTCATCTTTTTCTTTTGAGCTTGAATTCTTATCCCGTAGGGAAGCGGTTTTCACTGCTAACTTTTTCAGGGCTGCTTCAAATCGGCTGGACAACTTCCATCCAGACTGACCGCCATAACGCGTATTAAAACTGCTGACATGTTCGATCAGCCCAAACCGTGATAACTTGCTGCGAGTGCGTTCTAAAATTCTTCTGGAAACAACGTATTTGTCCTGGATAAAGTTCAGGCTTGATAGTATAATGCTGTCAGTCCATTTAAGCTCGAAAAGAATACAGGCGGCGGCGTGTTGTTGATTGCGATTACCGGGAAAGAGCATATCGACTAAGTCAGAGTAGTCAGCAATATCTTTTCGGTAATTGAAGTGAATTTTGGTGTATTCCGGCATGTTACATTCTCCCCCCTGCCTTTTTGATGTAAATAGGGCCTTGGACGCGGGACATGGATGTCAAAGCCATGTTAAAAAAAGATGGGCATGTATTTATAATTTTCGGTTTGCACCGGGAATGCGGTTAATTGGTCGGCGGAGCCATCAATAAGGTGGATTAGTCGCCAAGTTCTTTCTTACAGATGGCTTTTATATAAGAAACAGCCAAGACCATTTCGGAGGGTTAATCACTTGTCATTCTTATGTACCAATGATCACCTGCATTATATTTTTCTCATCGTCGCTGGAACACCTAAGCAACCCTTTTATAGCTTTTCAAAAGCCCGCCAAGAAAATCTTTCCGAGTTACATTACCAAGATTTACATTCGGTGGGTGCTCACCCTGCCGCTTGCCCCCCAGATTATACTCAGCGGGAATTCGATTTTCAATGCCTTGATGCGGCCGATGTTCGTTAAAAAATATTCCATAAAAATCAAGTACACATTGTAATCGATTCAAGCCAAAGATGAGTAAATGATCCAGGCACTCACCCTTAAATTTGTTCACAATCGCCTCTGCATGGGCATTCGCGTTTGGTGCTCCAAATGGAGTTTTAACCGTTTCTATGCCGGAAGACTTTAAAAGAGCATCCATCCCCTCTGGATACAACATATCATTATCCCGAAGAAAGAACCGAGGCTCAATATGCTGCTCTTCACATGCCCAAAGAACATGGCGTATTTGTTGCTTAATCCAGTGATTCGTTGGAGAAAAGGTTGCTCGGGCCAGAACAACTCTTCGAGTCTGCAAATGAATCACAAAGAAAACATAGGCTGTGGTCAGACCTCTAAACGTCCAGACTTCTTTTTGAAACAGATCCGCACACAAGAATACGGATTCATGCCTGGCTAAGAATTCCCGCCATGATAGTCCTTTTCTCTCCGGTGAGCACGGCAACCCATTTCTTCGCAGGATATTGGCAACACTGCTCTTAGAGATCGTTATCTCAAGCTTCTGTAATTCACCCTGAATCCGGGCATAGCCCCATTCGTTTTCACGAGCCATTCGACAGACAAGCTGCTCGATATCTAAGGCAATCTTCGGTCGGCCCGGATTGTTCTTTCGGCGGTCAGAGTAATCCCATTTCTCTTGTTCAAGTCTTCGCTGCCAGGCTAAAATCGTTTTGGGCTGGACAATCTTGACAACTTGTTCCATTAACTCCCTTCCCATTGCCACGGCTGCTTCTACCAAGGTACGGCGTTCATCATCAGTAAAAACAATTCGCTTGTTGATTTTGGACTTGAGAATCTTGTTTTCCTGGCGGAGATATTCGTTCTGAAGCGTCAGCTCCCGACATAACAACCGTGTGATCATCGCAATGATCGGTACATTAAGCCATTTATTCGTCACCGTTGTGTTCACTGAATTTTCCATCACAAAAATTTATCACAACTTCTTGATTTTTCAAGAATTAAATGGTATCTTGATAACATAATTCCAGTGAGCTACATATATTTACACCGGACGGGTTAGCTGTTTTTGGTTTAATATCATCCTGAACTAACCTGTCCTGGATAAAGTTACTGATCATGCCTGAAGAGATATCTTCCAACTTGCGGACAGGGATGTGCCTATTTTTTCGCCTGTCTTTAATTATCGGCAACTCAACATTATTTCTGCGGTATTTTTTCGGAACATTACTCCCGAGCTGAAGTGCCTCACAGCAAGGCCCAAAGAATCCCCTGAGATAAGAGATATCATTTTTAGCGCTTTTTTGAGTTCTGGTTTTCAACAGGTACTCACAAAACGACTGAAGAAAAGGGGCCACTGGTGTCGAGGATGGCTCCGTTAACTGATCGGTAACTTCAAGCGCTTCAAGCTTTTTTTTCTTATCAAGAGCCACACGTTCATTGGTGGTCTTTAATGATCTACAAACGGATTTCCCCCCAACCAAATAGTGTATCCACCAAGTTTTACCGCGTTTGTAAATACTCGCCATGGCCTTCTTCCTTTCCAAGAAAAAGTTTACCATAGCCTGCCCGATTCCCACATAAAGATGGGTGATGTGGTAATGACAACTCCATTTTTTGCTACATTTTTGCTACAGTCACATCTAACTACAAAAAAAGGGACAAGCTAAATACTTGTCCCTGCATGACTTATGAATAGCGGGGAGAGGATTCGAACCTCTGACCTCCGGGTTATGAGCCCGACGAGCTACCAGACTGCTCTACCCCGCGACAATATTTTCGAGTACTCCAAAACCAAACAGAGCACTTTTTAATCTAATCTTACAGTAACAAATTTATTTCATTTCTGCAACCGTTGAATGCCAAGATTGAGAAGAATATTATAATTTTTCCCGGATAATTTCAGCAAGGCTCTCCGCTTCCTTTTTATCCACTTCTTTCGCCGGCCAGCCCTTAAGAATCCCATCCCCCTCGCAACGCGGAATCAAATGAAAATGAACATGAAAAACCTTTTGCCCGGCCTCACTGCCTGTATTACAGAGCAGGTTATAAGCCGGCGATTCAACCGAATCGGCAAGAGCCCCCGCCACTTTGCCTGCAACACTGGCCACCGCTTCCAAATCCTCAGCCGGACATTCATGGAGCTTCTCACAGTGGTTTTTCGGGATCACCAGGGCATGTCCGCGAGAAATTGGAAAAACATCGAGAAAACTCAAAACCCTGTCATCTTCATAGAGCTTAAAACAAGGAATCTCCCCTGCAGCAAGCTTACAAAAAATGCAATCCGGATCTCGATTCATCCTTCTAATTCCATAAAAAAAGCCCCATTCACTGGGGCTTCGATGTTATTTCTCGTCTTCTTTTTCACTCGGAGCCTGCCCCTGCTCAACAAGCTGGAGCAGTACAAGTTGCCCATTGTCGCCAAGTCTGCGTTTCGCAAGCTTGATAATCCGGGTATATCCGCCCGGACGGTCAAGAAACCTCGGACCGATCTCACTGAACAACTTACCGATCACAGTACCGGCCTCAACCAGATCACCCTCTTCTTCCTTAAAGATTTTACGGTCGCCCAACAGCGAAATCGCTCTTCGACGAGACGCAAGATCACCTTTCCGGGCCAGGGTAATCATCTTCTCGGCGAATCCCTTGACCTCCTTGGCCTTTTGGATTGTCGTTGAAATCGTTTCATGCTCGAACAGCGACTGCACCATATTCCTACGCATCGCCAGGCGATGAGAGTTGGTGCGGCTGAGTTTACGTCCTGCTACACGATGACGCATTGTACTTTTCCTTCACACTAAATATCAGTCATGCCCAGAGACAAGCCCATATCAGCAAGCTTTCTCTGAATTTCTCGTAAACTGGTCTTACCAAAACTGCGAATCTTCAGCAGGTCGGCTTCGGTCATACGAGCCAGTTCGCCCACCGTCTGAAGATTGATCGATTCGAGGCAGTTATTCGAACGAACCGTCAAATCCAGGGCTTCAATCGGGGTTTCCAGCTTGCGGGCGAGTTCCTCGTCCACCTGCGAAACCTCTTCCGTTTCCATAACATCTTCCTGTTCGACCGTTTCTTCGCCCAGTTCTGAATACTGCACGAAGGGATTGATATATTTCCGCAAAATTTTCGAACCTTCGACAAGTGCCATTTCCGGCGTAGTCGTTCCGTCGGTCCAAATCTCAAGGATCAACCGGTCGTAGTTGGTCAACTGACCAACACGTGTATCCTCGGTTTTATACCGCACACGAAGAACCGGCGAATAAATCGCATCCACCTGGATCTGTCCGACTTCCTGGTCAAAACGGTCAAGCAATGCTGTCCGCTCCGCGGCCGGTGAATAGCCACGACCGGTTCCGACTTCAAACTCAACCTCAAAGGGCACATCTTCCGTCAATGTCGCGATGACGAGGTCCTTGTTCACAATTTCGATCGAAGGATCCGCTTCAATCATGTCCGCGGTTACCGGTCCGGGCTTCTTCGCCGAAAGCCGCATCGTCCGAAATTCGCTGACTTCCTTTTTTACGATCAGCCGTTTGACATTGAGAATGATCTCCGTCACATCCTCTTTGATCCCGGCAATGGTGCTGAATTCATGATCCACACCCTTGATCTTGATCGAAGTAACCGCGCTGCCCTCTAGCGATGAAAGCAGCACACGCCGCAGGCTGTTGCCGATCGTCGTGCCGAAGCCCCGCTCGAACGGTTCGATGTAAAACTTCCCGTATTTCTCGTTCGATACATCCCTGTTTCGTTCAACTCTTGTGGGAAGCTCAAGCCCTCTCCACGTAATTCTCATAAATGGCCTCCTGTATTCTGCGACAAAGTTCTCAGCGGCAGGCGGATTGGCCAATGCACAGCTCGCCGCTCTCTGTTTTTGTCACGTCAATATTATTATACTCTCCGACGCTTACTTGGACGACAACCATTGTGCGGGATCGGCGTAATATCCTCAATCGAGGAAATACGAAGCCCGGCCTGCTGAAGTGCCGAAATCGCTGATTCGCGGCCGCTGCCCGGTCCCTTCACTTTAATTTCTACTTCACGAACTCCGTAACGCATCGCGGTTCGGGCACACTGCTCAGCAGCTCGCTGTGCCGCAAACGGCGTACTCTTTCGCGAGCCCTTGAAACCGACCGTCCCGCCGCTGCCGCGGCAGATCGCATTGCCTTCCGGGTCCGAAATTGTTACCAGGGTATTGTTAAAAGTCGCCTTGATATGAACGACGGCTTTAACGATATTCTTTTTGACTTTCTTCTTGGTACTCTTTGCCATTGGGTTATCCTTGCGAAATCAATTACCGCATTGCCTTCACGCTCTTCTTGCCCGCAACAGTCTTCTTGCGTCCCTTGCGCGTCCGGGCATTACACTGGGTCTGCTGCCCGCGAACCGGCAGCCCGCGGCGATGACGGATCCCGCGATAACAGGCAATATCCCTCAGTCGTGTGATATTTTGTGACACTTGCCTGCGAAGTGCACCTTCCACGAGATACTCACGGTCGATGAGCTGGGCAATTTTCGTCACCTCATCTTCACTGAGCTTGCCGGCCTTCATCGTTCGATCAATGCCCAGCTTCTCAAGTACCTGATCGGCCGTGTGACGACCGACGCCATGAATATAGGTCAGTGCGATAAACACCGGCTTATCATTTGGAACATCTACACCCACAATACGCGGCATAATTCTAACCTTCCTTTATGAAACATTCATTACAAACAACCTGATCCCGCACAAACTCAGCCCTGCCTCTGTTTATGGCGCGGGTCCGCAGAGCAGATCACACGGATCACGCCCTTGCGACGAATCAGTTTGCAGTTTTCACAAATACGTTTTACAGAACTTCTTACTTTCATGATTGCACCATCGATTCTGTATATTTAGTTTCGAAGGACGATACGCCCGCGGTTGAGGTCGTACGGACTTAACTCAACCGTTACCGTGTCACCGGGCAATATCCGGATAAAGTGCATACGCATCTTTCCCGAGACATGAGCGATAATCTCATGACCGTTTTCCAGCTTTACCCTGAACATCGCGTTGGGCAAAGCATCAATCACTTCGGCATCAATCCGGATTGCATCCTTTTTAGCCATAGTACGTCAATCAAATCCTTATTCAGTTATTCACTTCCCTGGATCTCATGGATCCGGGTCAAAACTTCACTGCCGCCTTTCACCACGGCAATCGTATGTTCAAAATGAGCGGATGGTTTGGCGTCTTTGGTCACGACCGTCCAGCCGTCCGAAAGAACACCCGCCTGGTGCGTCCCGACATTCACCATCGGCTCGACCGCGAGAACCATCCCCTCTCGCAACTGCCAGTCATTCCGCTTCAGCTCCCGGCTGACAAAATTGGGCACCTTGGGCTCTTCATGCATCTGGGTTCCGATCCCGTGACCCACATAATCCCGCACCACCGAAAAACCGTTTTGCCGGGCACATGCTTCCATTTCTCCGGCCACTTGGCTCCAGTACACGCCCGGGGCCATGGTCTCAACCGCAATCTCAAGCATTCGCCGTGTTGCATCGAGCAATTGCTGCTTCTCTCGGCTGATCGAACCAACCGCAATCGTAACCGCTGAATCACCGCAATAGCCGTCCAGCCGAATCCCGAAATCAACGCTGAGAATATCGCCCTCTTTGAGCACGACCTTTTTGGAAGGGATGCCGTGAACGATCTGCTCATTGATCGAAGCACAAATCGCACCGGGAAATGCCTTTTTGCCGTACGGATTGGGCACACCCAGAAAAAGCGCATCCGCTCCGGCGGCCCTTGTCATCTCCAGGGCAATCGCATCAAGTTCGGCGGTTGTTACACCCACTCGTGCTGTCTCTTGCAATTTTAAAAGAACTTTCGCGACAAGCTCACCCGCCCGCCGCATTTGTTTAAGCTCTCGTTGGCTTCGCAGTTGAATCGGCATCGCGTCTAAGCATTCAGCGAATCCAGCGAGGAGAAAATCGAACCGGTCACCTGGTCGATCCCCTGATCCCCGTTGATATCGAGAATCGTTTTTCCTGTATTTCGATAATAACCCGTCACCGCTGCCGTCTGGTCGTGATACGTATTCAGTCGATTACGAATGACATCTTCCTTGTCATCCGGCCGCTGAACCAGCTCACCGCAGCCCTTGTCACACTGATTATCCACTTTCGGCTTCAAGTTTTCAATATGATAAACCGCTCCGCACACCGGGCAGCTTCTCCGGCCGCTAAGCCGCTTAACGATCGATTCATCATCCACGATCAAGTTCACAATCGCATCGAGCTTTTCACCGGCATTTTCGAGAGCCTGATCCAAAGCTTCGGCCTGGGCCGTCGTCCGCGGAAAACCGTCAAGTACATACCCATCACCCGCCTGGCCGATATGCTTCATCATCATGTCAATGATCAGGTCATCCGGAACCAGACCTCCGGAATCCATATAACTCTGTGCCTTCTGGCCCAGGTCGGAACCGGCTTTTCTCTCGGCCCGGAGAATATCCCCGCTCGAGAGGTGTTTCACTTTGTACTTTTCAACGATCCGCTGGCACTGCGTTCCTTTGCCGGCACCGGGAGGGCCCAAAAAAATCAATTTCATCGATACGCTCCCTTGATTCTTCCTGAATCACTGAATCCTTCGTAGTTTCTCATTATCAAGTTCGACTCGATCCGCTGAACCAGGTCCAGTGATACGCTGACCACAATCAAAAGACCCGTCCCGCCGAGGAAAGTCGCAATCTGCCAATCCACACCCAGGATCTGAGAGATTACCTGCGGAACGACAGCGATCATTGCCAGAAACGCCGCACCAAAAAAGGTGATCCGCATCATGACGGTCTCAAGGTATTCCGCCGTCCGGTGCCCCGGACGAAGACCGGGGATAAAACTGCCCGAATCCCGCAGCCGCTTGGCCATATCCTTGGGCTGAAACTGAACGGTCGTCCAGAAATAGGCAAACAGGAAAATCATCACAATATACAGGACATTGTAGGTATAAGCCATCGGGCTCATCGCCTCTTTCGCCACACTCATCGATCCCTGAAGCATGGGAATCCTGCCCAGCCATTCGATAATAATCGGCGGGAACATCATCAGGCTCGACGCGAAAATAATCGGCATCACACCGCCGTGATTTACACGCAGCGGCAAATACTGGCGAACCCCGCCGTACATCCGGCGGCCGCGCATCTGCTTGGCGTGCTGGATCGGAATTCGGCGTTGTCCCTGGGTAATCAAAATTGCACCGGCAACTACCGCCACAAACGCCAGGGCCAGGAACATAATCACGGCCGGACCGTACTTGCCCTCCGGGGCATCGATCCGAAAACTGGCGTTTTGCGCCAGCCGCGATATCGCGGTGGGCATCCGCGAAACAATACCCGCCATAATCAACAGGCTGATCCCGTTTCCGATACCATATTCATCAATCTGTTCACCGAGCCACATCAAAAAGATCGTCCCGGCCGTCATCCCCACAATCCCAAGCCCCATCGCCTGCGCACGCATCCCCGGGTAAATCACTTCACCCGTCGAAGTCAGCCACTGCATCATCATATACGACTGAATAATGCACAATACCACCGCAAGATAGCGGGTATACTCCTGTATTTTCTTGTGCCCGGCCTGCCCTTCCTGCCGCAGCTTGCGAAGCGTAGGCCATACTTCGCCAAGCAGCATCAGGATAATCGAAGCCGAAATATACGGCATAATCCCAAGACCAAACAGGCTGCTCTTGCTCAGCGTCCCCCCGGTAAACATCTGCATATACGCCGCCGCGCGGCCCAGCGGGGTATCGCTGTCCGTCGGCATGCTCTCAAGAATCGCACTCGAATCAAAGCCCGGTACCGGAATATGAAAACCGATCCGGTAAATACAGAGCAGGGCTATCGTAAAAAGAATCTTTTTACGTAAGTCCGGAACCTTAAAGATGTTTATCACACGTTCTAAAACCTGCATGGGTTAATCCTTCCGTGTCATGCGACCACTTTTACACTCCCGCCGCACTCGGATATTTTCTGCTCGGCGCTTTTGCTGAACTTGTGGGCAACGACATTGAGCTTCTTGGTCAGGTCACCACTGCCCAGAATCTTCACTCGGCTCGAGGCATCATCCACCAGCCCGACACTGGCCAGCATGGCCGCATCCACCGTCGTCCCGTTTTCAAACCGGTTCTCCAGCGACGAGACATTCACAATCTCGTACCGCTTGGCAAAACGGACATTACTGAAACCCCGTTTCGGAAGACGACGAAACAGCGGCATCTGTCCGCCTTCAAAGGTTTTCGGAGGCAGAGAACCTGCCCGGCTTCTCGCGCCCTTGTTTCCGCGTCCCGCTGTACAGCCGTATCCGCTGCCGCTTCCGCGTCCGACTCGTCTGCGCTTTTTATGCCTGCCGGCTAAAGCTGTGATTTCATTGCTTAGCATCGCTTTATCTCACTCGCTATTGTTTGACAACCTTTTCTACTTTTACACCACGCATCTCTTCGACCATCGCCTGGTTGCGAAGACGAAGAAGACCGTCAAGGGTCGCCTTGACCACGTTCTTTGCCGAGGTGCTGCCGTAAATCTTTGTCAGGACGTTTCGCACTCCCGCATATTCAAGGACCGCACGGGCACTGAGCCCGGCAATCACACCGGTACCCGGACCTGCCGGAAGCATCACCACCTGCGTGGAACCGAACCGTCCCGTCACCCGGTGGGGAATCGTCCCTTCGGTCAACGGAATATCATTGAGATCCTTCTTGGCGTTCTTTACCGCTTTCTCCACGGCAACCGGAACTTCACGGGCCTTTCCGTACCCAATCCCAACGGTACCGTCATAGTCGCCGACAACCACCAGGGCTGCAAAGCTGAAATTACGACCGCCTTTTACAACCTTCGAACAGCGATACACCTTTACCAGGGTATCCTGTAACGGCTGCTCCGCTGTCATTTGCATTTTATTCAGATCTTCTGCCAAGGTTTTCTCCACGTTTTGGAAATTGCATTTCTATTCTTAAAACACCAATCCCGCCTTGCGGGCCGAATCCGCCAGGGCCTTGATTCGACCGTGATACCGAAATTCACCCCGGTCAAACTTTACACACTTGATCCCGACATTAATCGCCTGCTTGGCAACCGCCTCGCCGACCTTTTCCGCCGCCTGCTTGTTGCCGCCGTTGTCGATCGAATCCGACAGCCCGGAAGACCGTGTACTTGCAGAGGCAAGGGTCAGCCCGGCCATATCATCCACCAACTGGGCATAAATATGGCGGTTCGAACGGAACACCGAAAGACGGGGACGTTCCGCCGTACCGAAAACTTTCTTGCGAACCCGGTATTTACGTCTTTGAATTCTCTTATTTCTTACTTTTGCATTCATCGCCTGAATCCCTGTATCAAACGATCATTCTCGTTTGTTTTAACTGCTGTATTAACCGCCCGATGAGAAGGCCTTACCCACTTTACGACGGACGTGTTCATCTTTATAACGAATCCCCTTGCCCTTATACGGCTCCGGGGGACGCACTTTCCGCACATTGGCCGCGAACTGGCCCAGCTCATGCTTGTCATACCCGGAAAGGGTAAACTCCGCCGGAACATCGTTACCGCGGGTCGCCGGCGTCTTGATCTCTACGGAAACACTCTTGGGAATCTTCATCTCGACCGGATGACAGTACCCAACATTCAGGACCAGCTTGCCGCCCTGTTCTTTGACATTGTAACCGGTACCGAAAATCTGGATCGGTTTGGAAAAGCCCGCACTGACTCCCGTAACCATGTTATCAATCAGGCTGCGAATCGTCCCGAACATCGCACGAAGCTGACGGTCTTCCATATTCGTGTTTTCCACGACGACCTGGTTCTCTTCCAGCTTCACGGTAATCCCCGGGTAGCTGCTCAGCTCCAGCGCACCCTTGGGACCGGTGACTTTCATCTTGTCACCCTTCTGTTCAAAGGTCACCCCTTTGGGCAGATCAATTGGTTTTTTTCCGATACGACTCATATTAGTTCACCGTGCAAATAAGTTCACCGCCAACGTTTTCTTTACGACAATCCCGGTCGCTCATCACACCCCGGCTCGTCGAAACAATCGTGATCCCAAGCCCGCCCAGTTCATGGGGCATATCCTTGATCGAGCTGTAGACACGCCGTCCGGGTTTACTCACCCGGTCCAGCTGATGAATCACGCAGTCACCTTCCATCGAATACTTCAACTGAACACGAATCAATCCCTGCTTACCGTCATCAATCCGGTCATATCCCTGGATATAACCCTCTTCCTTGAGTACCTCGGCAATACCCTCACAAATCCCCGAGGCCTTCACCATGACTTCTTTCTTATGTACACGGGCTCCGTTTCGTATCCGTGTCAGCATATCAGCAATTGGATCGCTTAGGCTCATTTACTATCTACTCCAAACTCTTGCTTAAAATCCGCTCTGCGGCGTAATTACCAGCTCGCCTTCTTTACACCCGGGATCAGGCCCTTGTTCGCCATCGACCGGAAACAAATCCGGCAGATATGGAACTTGCGGTACACCGCCCGGCTTCGACCGCAAATCTCACAACGTGTGTATCCGCGAACCCGAAACTTGGGTTTTTGACGACATTTATATTCCAGTGCTTTCGTGGACATTCACCAACTCCAAAGTCTCATTCTCGATTATTTAAATGGCATTCCAAACAGCCGCAGCATCTCACGGCCTTCGTCATCCGTTTTCGCCGAGGTCACAAACGTAATATTCATTCCCTGGTTGAACTCGATATTCGCCGTATCGATTTCCGGGAAAATACTCTGCTCATCCACGCCCAGGCTGTAGTTGCCGCGACCGTCAAAAGCCTTGGGGTTGAGACCCCGAAAGTCCTTCACACGCGGAATCGCCAGGTTGATCAGCCGGTCCATAAACTCGTACATCCGCGACTGGCGAAGCGTAACCTTCAGGCCCGTCTCATACCCTTCACGAACCTTAAAGTTTGACACACTCTTTTTCGCCTTGCACGCCACCGGCTTTTGCCCGGCAATCGCCGTCAAATCACGAACCGCGTTGTCCATGACCTTCTTGTCAGCCAGTGCCCGGCCCAGCCCCATCGAAATGACGATCTTTTCCATCTTCGGAATCGCCATCGGGGTCGAATACGAAAACTTCTCCTGAAGCCCCTGCACTACTTTTGATTTGTATAAATCTCTATACCGTGACATAGTCGTTATCCCGATCTGATCTATTTACCTTTTCCCTTACGAACCACTCCGCCCAGGGCCGTACCGTCCGGGGCAACGCGTTTCTTGGTCCCGTCATCGTCCAACGCAAAGCCCGCACGTACAGGGCGATGGGTCTTTGGATGCACCAGCATCACATTGCTGATATGGATCGGCTGCTCGACCCGGATGCGGCCGCCCTGCGGATTCCGCTGCGAAGGACGCACGTGCTTGTGGACCAGGTTCACACCTTCGATCAGCACGCGGCTCTTCTCCGGGATCACCCGCATCACACGACCGGTCGTTCCTTTGTGCTCACCGGTCACAACCATCACCGTATCACCTTTATGTATCTTACAAGCCATAGTTCTGCCCTGTCCTGTTATACCACTTCGCTGGCCAGCGAAATAATTTTCATAAAGTTCCGCTCTCTCAGTTCACGCGCCACAGCCCCGAAAATTCGTGTCCCGACCGGATTCTTCTCCGCATCGAGCATCACGGCAGCATTGCTGTCAAAGCGAACATAACTGCCGTCCGGCCTGCGAACAGGAGACTTCGTACGAATGATCACGCATTTGTGCACTTTCTTCTTGTCGAGTTGACAGTTCGGAAGGTGCTTCTTGATCGCAACGGTCACAATATCGCCCACACCGGCGGTCGGACGCGTGTCCTTGCCTCGTCGGGAGACACTGCGGCCGAGAACCTTAATGCACTGCGCCGTACGAACGCCGCTGTTGTCGGCTATCGTTAACATGCTTTCCTGTTGTATCACGTCTCTATTCCTTACCCTTACTCAATCACACCTTTTTCGACCACGCGAACCAGCTCCCAGCTCTTCGTCTTGCTGCGAGGACGGCATTCCGCGATCTCGACAACATCGTTGAGCCCGGCCTGGTTTTGCTCGTCGTGGACACCGAGCTTGACACTGCGGCGAATATATTTCCCATACATCGGATGCTTGGTCATATACTCCAGGCGAACCCGAATACTCTTGTCACCGCTGCGGCTGACCACAACGCCGCGCTTGGTCTTTTGTGTTTTTTTCGTCTCTTCCATAGTGCCTCTTACTCGACCTCGATCTCTCGTTCACGCAAAAGAGTCTTGACCCTTGCGATATCTTTTCGGACATTACGGACCGCGTGGACATCCGCAATCTTTTCTGTCACTGACTGGCTGCGAAGCGTAAAGAGCTGCTGTTCCAGCTCGGTCAAACGCTCACACAACTCGTTATCTCGTAATTCGCGAAGCTCGCCAACTTTCATAATTGCTCCATTATCCCAAACTGTGACGACGGGTTACAAATCGGCACCGAATCGGCATCTTGTGGGCCACGCGGGCCAGTGCCGCTCGTGCGACATCTTCCGGAACGCCGCCGATCTCATACAACACGGTGCCGGGCTTAACGGTAGCCACCCAGCCTTCCACTTCACCTTTACCCTTACCCATTCGCACTTCCAGCGGTTTGGACGAATACGACTTATGCGGGAAAATCCGGATGTAAACCTTCCCTTCACGATGCAGGTAATGGGTTGCCGCGATTCGGCCCGCTTCAATCTGCCGACCGGTAATCCACGACTGCTCCAGTGCCTGAATCCCGTATTCACCAAAAGCAACATAATTGCCCCGCGTGGCGTTTCCCTTCATCTTGCCACGCATGTGCTTGCGATATTTTACTCTCTTGGGCATTAAAGCCATAATCTATCCCTCGCTTTACTGCTGCAACTAACTCTGTTCCGGCTCAGTTTTAGGCTCTTCTTTGGGAGGAGCAGCAGGTGCCGGTGCCGCTTCAGGTGCACTCGGAGCCTTGGCTTGCCCAGCAGGTGCAGACTGCTGCCTGCCCGGTCCGCGGCCTCTACCCGGCCCGCGGCCTCGGTCAGAACCCCCGCGTGAACCGCCTCCGCCCCGACGTCCCATCGGACGACGGCTGCGAGCCACCGGCGTAATCTCTTCACCGAATTTGCCTTTATAAATCCATACCTTGATGCCGATCGCGCCGTACGTCGTAAACGCGGTCGCCACACCATAATCCACATTCGCATCCAGCGTATGCAGCGGAATACTGCCCATCTTCACCGTTTCACTTCGCGCGATTTCCGCACCGCTTAAACGCCCGCCGCACATAATCTTCACACCTTTGGCACCGACGTTCATCGCAGTTTCCGCCTGCATCTTCATCGTCCGGCGGTACGAAGCACGCTTCTTGAGCTGCTCGGAAATCGCTTCCGCAACCAGCGTCGCGTCCAAAGCAGGCTCTTTGATCTCGATCACGTTGACGTTGATCTTACGGTTAATAATATCTTCGAGCTCTTCACGAAGCTTATCCACTTCCGCACCGCGGGGACCAATAACCATACCCGGGCGAGCGGTATGCAGCGTAACCTTCACTTCATTACGTGTACGGGCGATTTCTGTCTTCGCAACCGCCGCGTAAGGAGGCTGACGATTGAATTTCTTATCGACATAATTCCGCACTTTCCAGTCTTCCACCAGGAACTCACCGTAGTTCGATTTCGGGGCGAACCAGGTGCTGGCCCAGTTTCGGCGAATGCCGGTTCTAAAACCAATTGGAGATGTCTTTTGACCCATATACGATCCCGCTTTATCTAAAGGTTAGATTACGATTCCTCTTTCAGTTCATCTTCCCCGAACTGGTCCAGGGTAATATGAAGATGGCTGGCCTGTTTCTTGATCGGATGGGCACGGCCGCGGTCTTTCGCGATCCACATTTTCGTACCGATCCGCCGGCCTGCTCCGTCCACACGCGCCTCGCAGACATAAAGACGTTCCACGTCTGCTTCCTGCTCATCCGCATTGGCAATTGCACTTTTCAGCAGCTTCTCGAACATCGATGCCGCACGATTCGGGCAAAACTGCAGAATATCCAGTGCATCCTGGGCACTGCGGCCCTTGATCAGGTTCGCGACCAGCCGTGCTTTCTGCGGAGCGGTCGGGGCATAGCGGTAACTCGCCTGCCAGACCGAAAGTTCAGTCTTTTCCACGTTCAGCGCCCCGGCCAGGCGGTCCAGGTCATCCGAGGTAGGATTCGGATTGTACCGTCCGATGATCCAGTTGGTCAGTGCCTTCTTGGCCTGGTCTGCGTTCATCCGGCCGTGAGCAAGATGCCCGGCCAACTGGCCGGTCTTCATCTGCCGCGATTCACATACTTCTTTTAGTTTGCTGCCGCTTAACATGATCGTGCCCTTATTTATCTACTCCCGGAGTGACCCCTGAAAGTACGGGTCAGCGAGAATTCACCCAGTTTGTGACCTACCATATCTTCGGTGATAAATACCTTGTTGAAGATTTTCCCGTTATGAACCATAAACGTAAAACCTACAAATTCCGGAACGATTGTACATCGACGAGCCCACGTCTTCATCGGCTCTTTCGTTCCCGCTTCTACCTGCTTCATCACCTTGAGATAAAGCTTTTCGTCCACAAATGGACCTTTTTTCTTGGATCTGCCCATCGTTATCCTTCTTGGTTAGTTACCGATGTCAAACACCTTTGCTTCAGTTCAATTCAACGCTTACAGAACAAGCTGCTGGCCGCGATTGCTCTTGCGGCGGCGGATAATCCGCTTGTTGCTCGGCTTGTTCTTTTTACGAGTCTTGCCGCCCTTGGCCAATACGCCCGTCGGACTGCACGGATGACGTCCACCGTTGGCCCGGCCTTCACCACCGCCCATCGGGTGTGCCACAGGGTTCATCGCCTTGCCGCGAACATGCGGTCGGCGGCCCATGTGACGTTTACGGCCGGCTTTACCGATCTTTACGTTCTGGTAATCCGAGTTGCTCAGCGTCCCGATTGTCGCACGACACTGGGCACGGAACATACGCATTTCACCACTGGGCAAAACGACCGTCGCCCATTCGCCTTCTTTCGCCATCAGCCGGGCTGTGCCGCCCGCTGAACGGACAACTTTGCCGCCCTGGCCGGCGTTCATTTCAATATTGTGAATCTCAACACCCACCGGAATCGACGACAGCGGCATGCAGTTGCCGCGACGCGGTTCAACCGACTGACCGCTGAAGACCTGGTCGCCAACCTTCACACCTTCCGGTGAAAGGATGTAACGCTTCTCACCATCTTCATACTCAACCAGGGAGATAAAGCAGTTGCGGTTCGGATCATACTCGATCGACTGGATCGTAGCCGCCATGCCATCCTTATTACGCTTAAAGTCGATGACGCGATAGATCTTGCGAGCCCCGCCGCCGCGGAAACGAACCGTGGTCTTACCGTGGTGGTTTCGACCGCCGCTCTTCTTGATTCGCTTACACAGGGTCTTCTCCGGCTTATCCGTCGTCAACACCTTCTTGTAATCGATCACGGAGCCGTTTCTTCGGCCCGGACTCGTTGGTTTATAAAGTTTAATCGCCATTGGACTCTTCCATGCTTAGAACAGGTCAATATGATAATCAGGGTGCAGGACCACAACCGCCTTCTTCCAGTCCGGCGTATGAGTAAAATGCCGGCCACGTCGGCGGGGTTTGCCCTTTATGTTCGCCGTTCGCACCTCTTTGACTTTAACTTCGTACAGCTTCTCTACCGCCTGGCGGATTTGAAACTTGTTCGCCTTTTTGTTCACCTCAAAGGAATACGCACCGCGGGTATTCGCAAAGTGCATGCCCTGCTCAGTGATAATGGGTCGAATTACGATCGTATAGGGATCCATAATTGCTCTCGCTTACCCTTCTTTGCTTTCTTTATTGATCAGCGTCAAAAACGCATCTTTCGTAAACAACATTTTCTGCCGGTTGCAGATATCGCCGGCATTGAGATCCGACACCGAAAGAACCGATACCTTCGGGATATTCCGTGCCGACTTGTAAATCGAATCATTGAACTCACCAAGCGTCACCAGGCAGCTCCGGTCAATGCCCAGTTTGCCCAGGATTTGTGCAAAATCCTTGGTCTTGGGAGCCGCAAACGAAAGTTCATCGATCACCGAAACCTGCTGGCTCTGCAGCTTAGCCAAAATGGCCGAATCACGGGCCAGTCGCCGCTGCTTCTTGGGCATCCGCTGCGTAAAATCACGTGGACTTTTCGCAAAATGCATACCGCCGCCGACACGCTTTCCTGTGCGGGCGTTACCCACACGGGCATTGCCCGTACCCTTCTGACGGAAAAGCTTCCTGCCGGAACCTTCAACATCGCTGCGGCCTTTTGTTTTCGCCGAACCCTGACGCTTATTGGCATGGTACATCACGATCGCCTGCTTCAAAAGCGGGATACGCACATGACCGCCAAACGCCGCCTCGTCAACCGAGAGGGTCTCGACTTCCTTGCCTTCTTTATTGACTACTTTTACGTCGATCATCTTACTTTTCCCAGTCTATCTTTGCTATGCCCCGTTACTTGGGCTGACGCTTACTGCTGCAAACTTCAACATATGCACCGCTGGGACCGGGAACCGATCCCTTCACAACCAGAATGTTATTTTCCGCATCCACGCTGACCACCATGTGGTTCTTCGAGGTGACCCGAACATGGCCCATATGCCCCGCCATGCGCTTGCCCTTCTTGGGCTTGGCACCACGGCCGGCTTCCGCCGCGTGGCTGGCCAGTGAACCCGGCGCCCTGTGCTTTCTCTTGGTACCGTGTGAACCCGGAAAACCGCCAAAGCCGTGACGCTTCATACCGCCGGCAAAACCTTTTCCCTTGCTCACGCCGGACACGTCAACCATCTTGGTCTCTTCTTCCGCGAAGATCGTGACCGAAATATCATCCCCGGCCGCCTTTTCCGGCTCACAGCCCAGGCGCCACTCACGAACAAAACGCTTCGGGGCCGTAGAGGCCTTGGCACTGTGACCTGCCGCAGGCTTCTTCACGCGAGATTTCTTCACGTCTTCATACCCAAGCTGAAGGGCATTGTAGCCGTCCGTCTCTTCGGTCTTGACCTGCAGCACCTTGCAGGGCCCTGCCTGGATTACCGTAACAGGCGTCATACGACCTTCTTCGTCGTAGACCTGCGTCATTCCAATTTTTTTACCGAGTATCATTGCCATCATTTGGACCCTGTCACTCTTTCTCTGTATCGCAATAAAAATGAGCTTTGAATTCAAAATCCAAAACTCACATTTTTCGTATTCTCTATGCCTTGATCTTCACAAATACGCCCGCGGGAACCACCAGCCGGTTGAGAGACTCAACCGTACGCGCATTGGCATCGTGAATGTCAATCAGACGCTTATGCGTACGCATCTCAAACTGCTCACGCGACTTCTTGTCAATGTGCGGGCTGCGAAGCACGGTGTACCTTTCAATCCGGGTCGGCAGCGGAACCGGACCGCTCACCCGGGCATTCGTCCGGCGGGCCTGCTCTACGATCTCACGAGCCGACGTATCGAGCGCACGATGGTCGTAAGCCTCCATCCGGATTCGTATCTTTTCGCTTTCGGTCGCCATAAAAGTCTTACCTCTACACTGGTTTTCTCATAGCACACCCGCAAATGGGTGAAAAACTACTAATTTACCTACATGCCGACACATAGGCAAGAAATATTGTAAAAATTTTCCGTAAAAAACACCTGTTTTTTGAGCTTTTTACCGGTTTTGAAGCAGGAGAGGCATTGGCATCTTAACAAATCTAACAAAACAGGGCTTTTTTACCCGATTTGCGCCTCTTAAAGGATGCCGCCTTCCTTAAAATCATTTCCGCCGGGGCCAATTTCGCCCCAAAAAGACCAGCCTAACATTGCCGGACACACGGAACTGATATCTGCCGTCCTTGAGTTCGTGTTATACGACGTGTATCACAGCCCAACTTGATACGCAAAGGAATCCTTCCAATGCTCGCCTCGGCTGAGGAAAAGTAACAATATACAGGTTTTTTTGAACCTGTCAACACTAACTTAATAAAATTTTCTCAGAAATTTGCTCCGGCACAGGCTCATAGCTCAATGGCTCCATCGAAAAGCTCCCCCGCCCGCTCGTCGCACTACGAATTTCACCGGAATAACCGAACATTTCCGCCAGCGGAACCTTCGCGTCCAGTACCCGCATATTCCCATGCACATGCGTATCCGTAATCATCCCACGCCGGGCAATCAAATTCCCCTGCACCGCTCCGTAATCCGCTTCGGGTACAACCACCTGAACACGCATCACAGGCTCTAATAATATCGGACCTGCATTCTCCAGCGCCGCATGCACCGCCATCACACCCGCCTGCTCAAACGCAATCTCCGAAGAATCCACACTGTGGAACGATCCGTCCACGATCCGTACCTTAACCCCTACCACGGGGTAGCTCGCCAGGCTGCCGGTCATCAACCCCTCTTTAATACCCGTTTCAACCGCCGGGATATACTCCTTCGGGATCGCCCCCCCGACAATCGCGTTTTCAACCTCATTTTGACGCTGATATTGACCATTTTCATCCAGAAGTGGCTCCACCTCGACCACAACATGCCCATACTGCCCCCTGCCGCCGGTCTGCTTGACAAATTTCCCCTCCTTGCGGGCACTCTGGCTGATCGCCTCCTTATACGCCACCTTCGGCTTGCCGACCCGGACATCCACCCCGATATCCCGCACCAGCTTATGCTCCAGGATCTCCAGATGCAGTTCCCCCATCCCGCTGATGATCGTCTGGCCTGTCTCCTTATTATAGTCATACCCGAACGTCGGATCCTCACGCCGCAAAATCCCCAGTGCATCCGCCAGCTTGTTCCGATCCGCCGCCGTCCGCGGCTCGATCGACATACTGATCACCGTCTCCGGGAACGTGATACTTTCCAGAATAACCGGATTTTTCGTGTCACAAATTGTATCCCCCGTCAGCGTATCTTTCAACCCAACCACCGCCACAATATCACCCGCCTTCGCCTCATCAAGGCTCTCCCGGCTGTTAGCGTGCATGTGGAAAATCCGCGTGACATTCTCCTTGCGGTCACGGTTCGTATTCAGGACTCGGCTGCCCTTCTTTAGTGATCCCTGGTAAATCCGCAGAAAATACAAATCCCCGTGCTTGTCACTGGTCACCTTAAACGCAATCGCCACCAGCGGCTTACTCGAATCACAGGCAATTTCGATCTCTTTTTCCTCATTTTTCGGGCCATGTCCGTAAATCACCGGCCGATCCAGCGGACTGGGCAAAAACGCCGTAACACCATCCAGCAGCCTCCGCGTTCCGATATTCTTCAATGCCGCCCCGCAGAAAACCGGGTTAAACTCACCTGTCAAGGTCCCCTTTCGGATCGCCCGCATTAATAAGGATGCCTCAATCTCCTCCTCGTGGATATACTTTTCCATCAGCTCATCATCATATTCCGCCGCCTTTTCCACCAGGGTATGACGATATTCCCCGGCCTTATCCGCCAGCGATTCAGGAATCTCGGATTCTATCATTTTTGAACCCACTTTTTCCTGTTCGTATGCAATCGCCTTCATGCCGATCAGGTCAACATGCCCGCAAAAATCCTCCGCCGCACCGATTGGAATCTGCACAGCCACCGGATTGGCCAATAGCTTATCCTGAATACTCTCGACACACATCTCAAAATCTGCACCGATCTTATCCATTTTATTCACAAAGCACATCACCGGCAGATTATACTTCTTGCCCTGCCGCCAGACCGTCTCACTTTGGGCCTGAACTCCCTCGCTGGCATCAAAAACCGCTACCGCGCCATCCAGAACACGCAAAGACCGCTCCACTTCCGCCGTAAAATCCACGTGACCGGGCGTATCGATCAGGTTAATGTCATACCCCTTCCACGGGCACCGCGTTGCCGCCGAGGTAATCGTAATCCCCCGCTCCTGCTCCTCTACCATATAATCCATGACCGCGGTCCCTTCATGGACCTCCCCGATCTTGTATGTACGACCGCCAAAGAAGAGAATACGCTCGGTGACGGTTGTCTTGCCCGCATCAATGTGGGCCATAATCCCGATATTCCGTACTTTTTTCAGATCATCGCTCATAGATATCCCTGTTTTGGGCTCCGATTTTACTACCGGACAATCCCGGTCTCTAATGATTCCTTATCAAGAGTTTACGTAAAAAAAGCCACGGCTGCAACAGCAATCCCGTGGCTTGGATATTTTCGAGAAAATTACCAGGCAAAATGAGCAAAAGCCTTGTTCGCTTCC
>CAYVUI010000006.1:0-16258 GCA_964454745.1 uncultured Pirellulales bacterium
TATCCCGATGGAATGTAAACCGGGCCGCCTAAAAGCGGGTTTTTAGAGTGGACTCTTAGCTGTTTTTCTTTTTCAGCAAGCCCGCAATACCGAGGCAGAACAGTGAGATCGTTGCAGGTTCGGGGATGGTAACGGCATCGGACCATTGTGTACCTAATTTTAGTTCATCAAATTGAACATATTCCTGGTAGTTTGAATCAAAGTTTTCAATATAGAATCCCCCTCGGATCATTGAGGTTGTTGAACCCAGTAAATGGCCATAAGTGGTTAATACAGGCGATTCACCCGCTTCGGTAAGTGATTGCGGATTTGCCCATGCCGTCAGTTTTTCTTTGGTTCCATCTGCATCGAATTCGATCTTTGCAACCACGAAATAGGTAGTTGCATCACTTACGCCTGCGATCAAGGTGGAATTAACCATCGCGCCTGTTTCATCCCTGTGCCTTACGACCAGGTCAACTTGTGTGCCGTCGCCATGGAAACCAAAAAGAGCTCCATAGAACACTGTGCCGTCAAACGCATTTCCTGCGATTGATTGCGAAAAACCCATCATGGAGTTAATGTTAAGATTTCCGCTAAGGTTGTCACCCCTGACCAGTCCACTCATGTAGTATACATTGCTGCCGGTATAGGAATCCAGGGTTCGTCGTGCCCAGCTAACGGAACTGGAAATACCGCGGGCCCTCACATTTCCTCCGATTACCTGGTTCGAACCATAAGAAAGCCCTGATAAATCAGTAGGTCCAATATAAGCGCTTGTACCGGTGTTGATTGAATTTCCTTCCCACAGATTCGCCGCGCTCCATCCGATAATAGGACCTCCGGCAACGTCCTTGTTGTTGCCGTTTGTGAAATCACGAAAGAAACTGCCCGCATTGTACTCACCGTTGAGTTTGTCGTTCGCCGCATTTGCGACGTTTGCATTCAAAAACGGGTCGTATGCAATGAGTCCGGCATAGAGCGTTGTTGAAAGAGTAATAAACCATACGAAACACAAGAGTTGAAACGATAGATTGCCACTGCGCCTTTTCATAATCCTACTCCTCTCCAAAAAACAAAATTTTAATCACTTAGGCCATTATAACAAAGCCTTCGTGTCAATCTATAAAGATAGGGCATATCAATCAATATAATCTAATGTATCAATATAGTAGATAGGTGTCAATAAAAATTGGTTAAAAAAGTTAATAATTCATGCAATGTGGACATATGTGATCTACATGGTCGCCTAAAGATCGCGCATGGTGGGTTACGCCCATCAATAATTTACCAAAAAGTCTAATAATGTATTCGGCGGGTCCAGTTTTCAACGCGCAGGCTTTTGATGCGTTTGAACTTGCGTTTGTTATTGGTGACAAAGGTAACGTCCAATGACAAAGCATGAGCAGCAAGAAGTGTGTCCATTGGGCCAATAGGTTACTTGCTGTTCAGGAATCGATGGTTCACCTTGCGGTACCAGGTCTTATTTGCATTCTGAAAGTTGATCGTTCCAGTAAAGCGGTGAAAGGTAAAGGCCGCCTTTACCCCAGCCGCATCGGCTTACATACCACCTGCCCTGGCTGTCCTGAATGATTTCAGCAGCATGGGCTTCGATGTGGCCGACTTTATCCTGAATTTGCCAGTTGAACGGGTCCTTGCTTCTGAAGACATCGGTTCCGTCATATCCTCCCCTCGGGCCGATGAAGAGATAGTACCAGTCACCTCTCTTGATAACAGTTGGCGATTCGGTCGGGCCGCCAATGGTTCCCTTATGAATGCTTTTGAAGACGGTCCGCCTGTTTTCCCATTTGAGCAGGTCATTGCTTTCGACACAGGCTACGATATAGTTGCCGCCTTCGGGTTTGCTTGTTGCCGTGTAATACATCAGCCACTTGCCGTCATGTGGCATTACGAACGGGTCTCTTGCATCAAAACCGTCTATAAACAGGGGGTTCGCTTCGTGGCGTTTCCAGTTATAGAGATCGGTGGAGGTAGCCAGATTCATCTGGTATTCGCTGTGCTTTTGGCCGCCTCCGCAGTAAAACATGTAGTAAAGGCCTTCGTGATAGATCACGTGGGGTGCCCAGAGATGAGTTTCGCCGGTACTTTCATCGACGGTGAGGGCAAAGGGTTCCTTTTTCCACGGCTGCTGGATCAGCTTGTCGGCTGTGGCATGTGCAAGGTTGTCTTCGTCAAGCGGATTGGCTGGTTCTGCGTGGGTAATGCCGAACATGTGCCATTTGCCGTCTTTCGCCTGTATGAAGCAGTGGTCATTAATATACCAGTTTTCCTTTTCGCCCACGCTGGGGTCGTAAATTTTGAAAAAACCGCCTACCACTTCTGCCCCCGATAGTTTGATGTAATCAAGCCCCAGAAAGTATCCGCTGGATTTCGGATTTTTACCGACAACTTCAATTCTAAAAACGTTTTGCCCGGCACGCAGGTCTGCTTTTCCCAGGTCGACTAATTTCTGGTTAACTTCCTGATTGTAGCAGCAGATGTTATCTTTTAAGAGTTGGCCGTTGGCATAGATTGCCATCGTGCCGTAATCGCCGGCGGTTGTAATATTTGCCGAGAGATGATACATCCCGGGTTTGCCGCAATTCATTTCGAGATCGATCCACTGATCCGGTTCAGTAAACTGCATCCAGAGTTGGGCCTGGTTCGACCACTGTCCCTTAAAGCCGCCCTGTCCCTGGATTTGCGTGCCGATAGGGGGCTCGCTTTTTTCGATGACTTTCATTTCTTCGCCTTCGTTCATGGACATAAAGCCCTGCCCTTTGTGCGGAATTGGGCGGATTTTTTTGAGCCAGATAAAATCGATACCGATCACGCGGCCGGGTTTGGTGGATTTGTTATTGAATCGGATCGTGTGATTGCCCGGCTGGAGTTTGAGGTTCTGCGAGTAGACAGTTCTTGACTGGGTCAAAAAGTCCGTTCTCAGGTGTCTGAGTTCATGCCCATGGAGGTAGAGCTTTTCGCCGTCTATCTCGGCGGTGTAGATACCTGAATCGGAGCTCATTTGCATTGTCAGGTAAAGCCTGTACTCCGCGGGCGCATCCACGTTGAAAGTCAGTTCTATCTGTTCGTCCTGTTTTTTCGGTTTCCATGAAAGCAGCTTGCCTTCTGCCCAGAGACCGTCTTTTGTGACTTCTGTGTTGTTCCCCGAAGTGAGGATATCTTCAGCCTGGAAGAAAGTGCAGTTCTGGGCGTCACCGTCTGCTGCTGGTGACCATGATTCGGGAAGCTGCGGTTTGCGGACGTCTTCCGAGGTGATGAACACATGGTCATCGAGCAGGTTTTTCCCGTAGCAGTATGGAAGCCTGGCATAGGAGAGCCCCTCGGTTCTTCTATGCTGCCAGAGTTCGATGTAAAAGAAGATATTCTGCATGAACGGGATATCGTCGAGGATGTGGTACCGTATGTTGCTGGTGAATCCGCGGTTGCCCGGGCCGTCGACTCGCGGCTGGACCGCGTACGAGTAAAAGAACAGATTGTTGGAACACCATGAATAATTGAAATAGTCCTCAGAGCCGGTACCGAAGATCGAGGGAAGAGCATCGTTGTCTACAAAGACTTTCTCATCGCCTTCGCCCCACCAGCCGCCGCCCATGGTGGGTATCGGTGTAGGGTTCATTATCGTTGCGGATGTTCCGACGTAACGTCCCTTGCCTCTTGCGATAAGAAATGGAAGGTCGGCGATTCCGGGATCCATACTGATTATGTCATGGTCGACTCTCCAGCGGGCATAAAAATGCAGGGAGTCATCCGTCCAGGTGTAATCTGCTGTTTGGGCCTGTCCGGAAACCATTACTTTTTGATCGTCGAGGTTATGAACAAAGATTCTTGCATTATCTTTGTACGGCATTACGAACCTGCATGTCATCGTGCCGTCCTTTTCGACGGTAAACGGCAGGGAATTGTAAGGTACTATGCCGGGTGCTGCTCCGAAAAAGTCACCGACCGGAGCCTGTACTTGCGGCATGTTGTAATTGTCGAACTGTATGTACAGAACCATGCTTCGCAGGGCTTTGGTAATGTCGGCGGCGTTCAACTTGAGTGTCAGTTCCTGGATTGCGCCCGGTTTTGTCAGGTGTATGAGCAGGCGTTTTTCTTTGGGGCTGACGGAAAAATCAAATGTATGTTTTTTCTGCGAGTTGATTTTGAAATTCACCGAGGGGTTTTTTAAAACATCGGAAACGCTTTTGATCAGCCCGGCATTATCTCTCAGGTCCCTGAGATCAAAAGTTCTGACTTTTTGATCGTTTTTATAGAGTCTTGCCTGAAGATGGTAGAAGTGCTGGTTCTTTATATTGCCGGTGTATATAACCTTGCAGCTTTTGGCGAACGGTATGGGGAAGTAAACGGTATCTCGTTGCTGGAATGCACCATCGAATAGGGATTTGTCAATGCCGGATTGTTCTGCGAAGAAATCAGTGAGCTTCCGGAAAAATGTGATGCCCGAGCCGTCGTAAACGAGTTTGCCGTCCAGGTACATCTTAACATCACCCTTTACTGCATTATCAGCAGCCCAGAGCCTTACCAGTGCACCGGGACCCTCCAGATCGCATACGAGGTATTCGCCGATACCGCTTTCGTCGGGTTCTTTAAGAACCGCTTCGAACCCGGGTATCGGTTCGCCGCCGAATCCGTCGGAGTTGTCTTTCCAGCTCTGTGCGTTTGGCGTGTCCGATCTGCGGTCGTACGATGAATACTGCACGGTTTTATAGTCGGCGGTTGAAAGATCGGTGAGTCTTTCCAGGTCGATCATTTCTTCTAAAAGGGTTGCGGTAGTGATCATTTCCGCGTAGCAGTATGAAGAAATAATCAGTAAAGACACAATGGTAAGGTTTACTATTTGGCGCATTTCATACCCTCTCTGAAATCATTTCAAAAACCAGTATATCTGATTACTTGCTGTTAAGGAACCGATGGTTTACCTTGCGGTACCAGGTTTTGTTTGCCCAGTTGTCCCAGTACGGGTGGCAGTAATTCCAGGGTGTCAGTCCCCAGAACTGGTAATTTTCCGCCAGGGCCATGCAGGTCTCACACCATTCATAAAGCCAGTCCCATTCGAGGTGCGGATGGTCCATGTGCCACCAGGGTCCCCAGGCCTCGCTGGTAGTCAGCGGGGCGCCGATCTCTTCGGACCAGGCGTGGGCCTTGGCCATGCGGTTGGTCATCTGCTGGAGCAGTGTGGCCCGGGAGGTCTTGAGCGTCTTTTTCAGGTTGGCCATGTATTCCCGTAAATCCTGCTTGCTGCGGTCCTTGGCTATCTTGTTAAAGCCGCTGCGTTGATCAAACCGGGGGTCATGGATCCAGAAATGCAGCTCGATCACATCCAGGTAATACGGCTTCATCGCCCGAACCTCGTCCCAGTAGCTTGTCAGGGAGAAGGTGTACCGCAGCTCGGGGAATCTTTGCTGGAAGTATGTACAGGTGCTATGGAAGTAGCTGTTTACGAAGTCCATCTGAGCCCGGTTCCAGGCCAGTCGGGTATAGCCCTGGCCGGCGGCTTCCATAGCATCACCGAGGCTGTCGATGGATTCGGATTTACTCTGACCCAGCTCATTGAGCCTGGGCTGGAAGGGGCTGAAGTACGGAAATTCCTGGTCAAAATCCACGTACGCGATATGGGTCAGCAGGTCCTGTTCCTTGAGCAGGTTCAGCGTGAACTCCCAGGCGGAATGGAATTTCTCCCGGTCCCGGTAATTCTGCCCGTTAGCTCCCCAGGTGGACAGGATCGTGTAGATGCCTTTGTTTTTCATCGTCGCGACAAAGTCGATCAGCTCGGGCAAAAGCTTGTGGTCATGAGCCTTAAAGCTCGGGCCCCAGGATGCCAGCGGGTTGGCAGGGATATGATAAATCGCGTCCATCGTTTTGTAATGGTGGACCATCATCGGCAGGCAGTCGATGCGAACGGAATTAAAACCGCGCTCGATGAGCATATCCGCCGCCTTGTCGAAATCCTCGAAGTATCCGCCGGGGTAATGCCCGTTGATCCACGAGTAATCCCACATCGCCATCGCGAGCCGGCGAGGTTCCAGGTCGTTTCGCATGTCATAGACATCTTCTCCGCAGGCGGGAACAGATGCAGGGTTATACGGCTTGATGTTTGTTTTGGGATTTGGCGGGGGAAATTTACCGCCTTCAAACTCTTCGGCTTTGGCTGTTTGCGACGAGAGGCCCGCCGCGGCGGCGCCAAGCAGGGCACTGCTGGCCAGGAAATTGCGTCTCGATGTTTTAGGGTTATTATCCATGATAGATCCCTTTTCGATTGAGATTGTCTATTCCTGTGTGATCGGCATAGGCGGCGCATCAATTGTTTCCTGCGTGGTTGCCGTGGTATCATGGGGTACGCCGCAGTATTTTTCACGCATTCGTTTGATGTATTCCGGTGCAGTCCAGTAGAAGCTGATCAGGTTGCCCTCGGCCCCGCGATCGGGCATGTTTTCTACATGGAGGTCCATATATTGATCCATGATCAGCAGCGACTGGTTGAAGATGTCAGCGGCTTTGGCTTTTTCTGCCTCGGTAAGCTGTTCGGGTGTTTTCTCCCCGATCACAGCAACGACTTCATACGCCTTCTCGAATGCCCGGAAATAGATGATGGAAAGGCGAATCCGGTTGTCCAGAAACGCCAGCATCTCTTCGCCTTTTTCGCTGGAGGTGTTCTGTGCACAAATCCCGAGGTCTTCCAGGGCCGATTCCATTGCATTTCGGGCCTTTTCGATCCGGTGATCCTGCCTGCCCTTTAAAAAGTTGATGTTATTTCCCCAACACGGCAGAAAACAGAAGCTGATGCTCAGGTCGTCAACGATTTTTTCATTGATGGTATCAATCGTTTTCATGGCGGAGGCGAATTTGTCCCACGGTTCGATGCCGTAAAAAGCCGCGTAATCCTGATAAAAATGATCCGGTTCAATTGGGCCTTCCAGCATCGCTCGTGCGGTGTAACGCGCACAGGGTTTCACCTCCGTCAGCCGCCAGTGAATCGGACAAAGGCCATAGGGTTTTACCTGATCGCCGGCTATCTCTGTGAGCGTCTTTATCATTTCGTAATTACCGCTGATGCTGTTTTGCAGGGTGTACATTCCGCCGTCCAGCTCATGCCAGCCGATAATCATCGTCCGGGCGATGTCCTCGGGGGTCATTTCAGCGTCGCGTACGAATTTGTAGTCACGATAGGCCCCATGGCCGGCCAGCAGGGTAATTCCGATCTCATCGGGCAGTTCCTCTCGGAGAATTTTCAGGTATGCCTTATGATACCACGGAATAGAGCAGTACAGGCCGAAATGTATCCGCGGGCTGCCCTGGTACTTTTCCTGTAAAGCCTTTGCAGCCTTCAGGTTATGGCCCATCTGCCCGAGGGTGTGGTCCAGCCCGGGCTGGTCGGGTTTAAAAAGTTCCGCGATCATCGGGTCGTCCATCCATTGTTCGCCGAAAAATTCAATCACGTATTCCCTGGCCTTTTCGAGGCTGCCGACGGGGTACCATGTCCCGGTTTCCTGCGTAGTGATCTCGAGCGTATCAAGCATCGGGTATTGCTTTATGACCATTTCGGCGGTTTTGAGCGTCTGGCTGATGTCTGTGCTGTACGAGCGCGGCTCGATGCTGATATGCGTATGCATACCCAGTTTATCCGCTTCCTGAAAAACGGCGTTCATCCATGCGACCGCCCGTTTGCTCTTTTCGGCTGGATCGTCAAAATACGGCTCAATTTCAGGGATACAGAATGTCTTTTTATTGGAGATGTTGTTTTTTACGACCGGGACATCCGGGATGTCATGGCGGTGACCGTAGAAGAAGTTGCCGGCGTACTGAGTTTTGCCGTTTACTTCATATTCATACCACTGACCGGGATAGGTATGGATTGCGAAAAAGTTGTGCCGCATCCGGGCATTGTTGTGAATGTACTCAATGGCATCCTCCTGGGAATATCCGGATAGATCCATCGGGAAGTTCACATACAGTCGAGGGCCGCGCAGTCCGATCGCCGGGTCGATGGTTATATCCAGGGAATCCAGTGCCGCGAGATTAAAATTGTCGGGTTTTTCCGGCCCGGTGATCTCAAACTGCCAGCCGATCTCTTCGAGCAGGGTATATACCGCATGCAGGGCTTCTGTTTCGGTAGGACTGCTTAGCAGGATTTGTGTTGTTTTGCCCTCTTGTGCGATTGAAGTTTCGGCTGAAAAAGTAAATTCTTTCATTTGCGGGACGATTACGATAGATATTGCATAATCAGCGGATGTTTCTGTGTGCTCTTTCAGGCCGGCCTGGGTCAGGAAATCCCCCAGTTCCTGCTTCGCAAAGAGAATCGCAGGTGTAACCTCGGATTCCGGTTGGGCGAAATCGATTCGGAAGGTTGTTTCGCTTGTGTTTTGCTTTGCAGGTTCTTTCGTACAGCCGCTCAGAATGAGAGAGAAAGCCAGGGCAGTAATAAGAAATGGAATCGAAATTTTGGTCATGTAAACTCTCCAATCAATAGCCGGAATTCGTGTACGTTAACATTTTAGTTGGCTTTTATACCTTTTTGTGCTGTATTTGTCAAGCGGAAGGAGTGTTTTGGGGGATTCGCTTGACTTTTTTGGCTCCAAAGGCTACTTTAACGGCTGGCAGATTTTTGATAATACATTTTAGTGATATAAACCAAAGATTCAGGAGGCACTTTTGCGAGTACTTTCAGGGATTCAGCCTTCCGGTAAGCTTCATATCGGGAATTATTTCGGGGCGATGAGGCAGCACCTTCAGCTCCAGAAGGACAATGAAGGGTTCTATTTCATCGCGGATTACCATGCACTGACGTCCAATCCCGATTCGAAGGAATTTCGTCAGCGATGCTATGATGTCGTGATGGATTACGTTGCATTGGGTCTGGATACCGAAAAGACGGTTTTCTGGCGACAGAGTGATGTGCCGGAGGTAACCGAACTGGCCTGGATTCTGTCTTGCATTACCCCGATGGGACTGCTCCAGAGGTGTGTTAGTTACAAGGACAAAGTGGCCCAGGGGCTAAGCCCCAATCACGGGCTCTTTGCGTACCCGGTATTGCAGGCAGCGGATATCCTGATCTTTCACAGCAATCTCGTGCCCGTGGGAGCCGACCAGAAGCAGCACATTGAGGTAACTCGCGACATTGCCATGCGATTCAATAATGAATACGGCGAGATTTTGACCGTGCCCGAGGAGCAGATCATCGAATCGGTGGCGGTTGTGCCGGGCATTGACGGCCGGAAGATGAGCAAGAGCTATGACAATACCATCGAGATCTTCGAGGACGAAAAGAAGCTCAAGAAAAAGGTCATGCGGGTGGTGACCGATTCCACCCCGGTCGAGGAGCCCAAAGACCCGGAAACCTGCAATGTTTTCGCATTGCTGAAACTGGTCGCGAATGAGGCGGAACTGGCCCAGTGGGAGCAGAAGTACAAGGCAGGCGGCATGGGCTATGGCGATGCGAAAAAACGACTGCTCGAACTTTTGCTCGATACTTTTGCCCCGTACCGTGAAAAGAGAAAAGAGCTTGAGAATAACCTTGATTATGTCCGCGAGGTGCTTGACAAGGGGGCCGAAAAGGCCCGTGCAGTCGCGCGGAAAACACTGGATGATGTTCGCAAAGCCGTGGGGCTGGGCTATTAAAAAAGGCGAAAAAGATGGAAGATAAAAAGCTTGTTACTGCTGGCGGTTTTTCCAATTCGATGGATGCTCATATGGCAAGGCTTGCCCTTGAGAACGAGGGGGTTGAGGCTTTTGTCGAAGGGGATTTGCTTCCTTATCCGGGTATTGCCGGTGAAGTGAATGTCATCCAGATTTGGGTAAAAAGTGACGACCTCCAGCGGGCCAAAAAGATCCTGGATACCCTGCCGGCCCCTGCCCTGGATGATGAAGAGGTGGAACTGGATGATTCGGAGCCTTTTGACTGCGAGGACGAAGAAGGCGGCGGGGATGAGGGGACCGTGAATGAGTGAATATCGTGTCAACCTGGAGATTTTTGCTGGTCCGCTGGACTTGCTGCTGTATCTTGTCCGCAAGGATGAGGTGGATATTTACGATATTCCTATCGCCAGCATTACGGAACAGTATATCGAATATATCGAGATTCTTCGCAAGCTGGATATTGACATTGCGGGTGAATTTCTCGTGATGGCGGCGACGCTGATGGAGATTAAGTCCGCGATGCTGCTGCCAAGCGTTGAGGCGTCCGAACAGGGCGAGGAAGAGGACATTGATCCCCGCAGGGAACTGGTCCGCCAGCTTCTCGAATACAAGAAATTCAAGGACGCCGCCAACCTGCTCGACGAACAGGCCCAGCAGCAGTCCATGCGGTTTATCCGGCCCGACGCGATTCTCTCGCACATCAAGCCCAATGCCGAGCCCGAGCTGGATATGGAGCAGGTCAGCGTATGGACCCTGCTTGAGATGTTCGATACGATCATGCAGCAGACCGGCCGCTATCAGAATTATGAGCATATTACCGATGATACGCCGATCGACCTCTACCAGATCGAGATTCTCCACCGCCTCCAGGAGGAGGGGCCGATGACTTTCGAGAATATCTTCAAAGACCGGGAGAACAAGCTGGTGATGGTCGGATTGTTTTTGGGGATGCTCGAACTGATCCGGGAAGGGCTGATCTGGGTTCAGCAGGAAGAGGATGACCAGATTTACATCAAGGCCCTGACGGATGTGCCCGCGGAACAGGCCGTCAATCAGGCGATTATGGATGTGATGGAAGAGGCGGAAAAGCAACAGCAGGCCCGGCAGGAGGAAAAAGCTTCCGAAGCTGGGGAGCCTGAGGATGCAACTGAGCTTTTGGATGAAGATGAAGAAGGCCGAGAGGATTTACTTGATGAGCTGGCACAGGAAGCCCCGATGCCAGAGGATAAAAGTAAAACAGAGAAAGGGCGGATATCGATTGTGGAAATCCCCGCCGAGAAAAAACCGGCCGCCGGGCAGGAACCGGTTCAAAGTGATTTGCCCGAGAGGAATAATAGCAATTCGTATAATAATCAATGAAAGAAGGCAACAAACTTTTTCCTATGATGTAATAAGGGAAATCAAATGGTAATGCGAGAGGAAATATTAGGGCAGCTTAACCAGAGATCACAGGAATTCAAAGAAAAATTCAGTGTTCGCAGCATCGGTCTTTTTGGTTCGCTGGCACGCGATGAAGCTGACAATACAAGCGATGTTGACATCCTGGTCGATTTCGCCGAGCCGACATTTGATCATTATATGGATTTAAAATTTTACCTGGAGGGGTTGTTTGGCAGAGAAGTAGATTTGGTTACGGCGGATACGGTCAAGCCTCGCATAAAAAATGCAATTAACAAGGAAGTGATTTATGCCAAGGGACTATAAGCAACAGCTTGAGGATATACTGGAGGCTATCGCTTATATCCAGAAGTATATTCAGGGTATGGATTGTATTTCATTTGAAGCAGACAGAAAGACCCAGGATGCGGTGATTCGCAATCTTGAAATTATCGGCGAAGCCTGCAGGTCGATGCCTGAAGAAATAAAGAAAGAAGTAAATGAAATAGAATGGATATAATTATTGCATTGCGTAATATTCTTATCCACGAATATTTCGGGGTAAGTTTAAAGATTATCTGGGATGTTATACAAAATAAGCTTAGTGATCTGGAAATGGTTTGCAGGCAGTTGCTTTAACAGTTTGTCTCAAATAAAGGATTTGTTGGTAAAGAAAGATTCAATTCAAGGAGTGCAATATGGGTAAAGTTATGCGTTGCGGTTCGATGCTCGGTATCAAAGAGGAAAAGATTGAAGAGTATAAGGAGCTTCACCGGAATGTCTGGCCGGACGTGGCAAAGAAAATCACGGAAGTCAATATTCGAAACTACTCGATTTACCTGGCACCGATTGAAGGAAAATTCTACCTCTTTAGCTATTTTGAATACGTCGGGGATGATTTTGACGGTGATATGCAGAAGATGGCCGATGACCCGATGACACAGAAATGGTGGGATGTCTGCATGCCGTGCCAGATTCCGTTTGAAGGCCGCCCCGAAGGCGAGTGGTGGCGTCCGATTGAAGAAGTCTTCCACCAGGACTAATGCGAACGGCCTCAAATTTTCAACGAATTGCATCCAATCTGGAAGGGTAGTTAATGAAGCGTACAGAAAATTGCCTGAAAAAACTTGACCGCATGAATAAAACCATCCACCATGAAGAAGCGGATCGTGTGCCGGTTTCGGACTTTTTCTGGGGTTCATTCCTGAAGAAGTGGAAGGAGCATTTTGGTCTTCCTGATGATGCGGATATCTATAAATACTATGATCTCGACTGGATTGTTACCCTTCCGAACATGGATCCGCACATCAAGGATTTTGAGATCATCAAGGAAGATGATACCGAGGTTACGGTACGCACGGGCTACGAAGCGGTGATCCGTAAAAAGTTTAAAGATCCGATGCCTGCGTATGCCGGGTTTGATACCGATACCCTGGAAAAACTCGCGGCCTTTACGTTTGATGATCCCGCTGATGAGAGGCGTTTCTTCAAAGGGGGCGATAACCAGATTGCGGGTGTGGGCGATGGTTTTGTCCGTGACCTGCCGCCGTGGATCGAGACGGTAAAAGCGATCCATCCGGATTTCCCGGTGTACGGCAGCGTCTGTGAAGCGCATGAACAACTCTGGCGGATCATTGGCACGGAAAATGTGATGATGTGGCTGGGGTTGTACCCCGATGAATTAGGAGCCTTTATTGAAAGGCTGTCTGATTTTCTCGTCGAGTTTACACGGGCACAGATCCAGGCGGCTTCGGGCCTGATCGACGGGATGACAATCTGGGGCGATGTGGCTTATTCAAGGACGATGCTCTTTTCGCCGGAGATGTGGCGGACGTATTTCAAACCCTGCCTCAAGCGTTTGATTGACTTGTGCCATGAGAACAATCTGCCGGTGATCTATCACGGTTGCGGTAATGTGGCCCAGATCTTCGAGGATTACATTGAAGTCGGAGTGGATGTCTACAATCCGCTTGAGGTCAAGGCGGGGCTCGATGTCGTTGACCTTCGCCGCAAGTACGGCCACAGGATCGGCTTTTGCGGCAACATGGATGTCCAGCTTTGGTCCGAGGGGACCCAAGAGCAGCTAAAAGACGCGACCTTGCGAAAACTCAATGCCGCCAAGGGCGGCGGGTATATCTTCCAGTCTGACCATTCCGTGCCATCCAATATTCCGCCGGAAAATTATGACTATGTAGTCAAGCTCGTACGGGAGTATGGAAACTATCCTCTCGACCTGGGTGAATACGACCTCAAGGATATTTCCTGATCGTTTGTCAGCAGTAAAATTAATAACCTAGATTAATAAGGATATGACATGAACAATCTGCGCATTTCAATACTGATTCTTGTGCTTGCGGTTTCTTGGGTAGTTGCAGAGGATGTCGAAAAGTCTTTTCCAAAAACAGAGAAACCCCAGGTGACATTCCAGCAGCAGGCCAATACGTTCGGACAGGCCCGTTATATCCCCGCTCAGGCCATCGCGGCCTATCCTGAGCGTTTGAATGACAATGTCCGTAAAATGGCGGGCGGCATACAAAGGCTGGCAGAAGATAAGCAGATTCCCCTCGAAAACGGGATGGAGTTTCTGCCCGGTAAAAACGGGACCTACGAGATTCATTACGGCCGTGCAGGGGCTCGTGTCCATGAAAAGGGAGTGATCGTTCTGCGAATGGAACTGTACCAGCAGCTTGTAAAGCTTCTTTTTGCAGTGAGTGTTGACGGCAAGGTCTTTCCGCTGACTCAATTCAGGCAGGAATTCTACCGCATTTATCCCGGGCGGGCCCATTGGCACCTGGTGCACCCGGAGGCGGGGCTGGAGGTGGAGATGCAGGCGGTCGCGCCGGTGGCGCTGGGGGCCTACGGTGTGCAGTGCCGCCTGGAGATTACCAATACCCGTTCAGAGAGCAGGGAAGTTTCGGTACTGTGCGGTTTTACAACGGTTAGCGAAGAAATCGACTTTATGCGTGACTGGATGATTGTTTCCGCAAGGCAGGAGATGGTAAGGTACGACTGTCCAAAGGAAAATCCTATGATCGGACACCCCGGCCAGGATGACAAACGCTACCTCTATGACACGAATTACCAGGTTCTCGGCGGTTTTGACAGCCCGTCCCATGCAACGGGCAATACCGTGGCGGCCAAATATTTTGATCTGCGGGGTGGAGAAACAAAACAGGCCTATCTGACCGCGGTGATCGATTCACCCGGATATGAACCAGAGATAGAAGACAGGGTTCAGGCCTATTTTGAGCGAAATAAAAATATTCCCGAATCGGTCCAGGAGGAACTTGCCCGTCAGGCGCTGGACACTCACTTGCTGCGGATCGTAAATGCTGATAAGGTGTTCAAAAAGTATGCTTTTGATCCGGAGGAGATTTTCGAGCAGAACCTTCGCCGCTGGGAAAACGGCTGCTGGCGAGAGGATAAGGTGGCGTTTGTTTTGCCGGACAAAAAGCTCCAGGCGGTTGCGAATATGGCGGTCAATGACTGGCTGCCCGGTCTGATCCAGCGGCCCGGGCTTGTGCATGACGCGAAATACGTGGATATCTGGAACTACATTTTCTGTTACCGCCATGTCCATGCCGCGATTGATGGGGGATACGAAGACTACGGCCTCAATTACCTGCGTTTGCTGTCAAATCATCAGCAGGAAAACGGCTGGGTTCGCAGCATCATGGCAAATTTCAAGACGCCTGCCCACCCGACGCGGTTTGACGCCTCTTATATTGATACCGCATGGCATTATTTTAAATGGACCGGCGATATCGTAGCGATACGCGAGCTTTTCCCAACGCTTGAGAACGCGACGCGATTTATTGAGTCCAGCCAGGACCCCGACGATGACGATATCTACAGTGACCTGTTTAACCAGTGGAAAAGCGATTTTGACGACCGCACACCCAATTCCACGTTCCAGACCGCGATTGTATGGCGTGCCTATCGTGACCTTGCCGAGTTGGCCGGTGTTTTGGGTTACACGGACAAGCAGAAAAAATACGCGAAAAAGGCGGCCGACATCCAAAAAGCCGCAACCGAGCAATTGTGGTCCGGCGAAATGGCGATGCTGTGTACTTCGGGCCCGCTGGGCATTAAGCGATATCACCCCCAGAGCCTGGAAGTGGAGATTCCCGTCTGGACCGGTTTTGTCGATCAGTACCAGGCCAGAGTACTGACAGACTGGTACCTGGCCAACCATGCGGATTACGACGAGCAGGGCGGGCTGTGGATGGTAGATAATGACTGGTGGCCGGCGGTATGGAGTACGCATGTACCCGCGCCGGGCGATTACCTGATGATCGGCTGGGCCCTGATGCTGACCGGGCATCATGAAGAGGGTGTAAACATCCTCCAGACGGTCGCAGCCGGGGGCTTTCGCAACCAGGTCCCGGGTTTCAGTTACATTTATATGCCGGACGGCACTGTCGGCGGCGATGATCCCGGAACGGTGCAGGGAGCTTGGAACCGGGCGATTTTTGAGGGGCTTTTCGGCATTAAGCCCAACCTGGATCAGAACAGGATTGTTTTCCGTCCGGCGTTTCCTGACGACTGGCCGTATGCGAAACTGGACCGCAAAGGTACCTCTTTGTACTGGTCCAAGAGGGGACAGATCGAGACGTATACAGTGAAAACGGATTCCCGGGTAACGCCTGTGGTCGAGGCCGCGGTGCGAAGGCCGATTGCAAAGGTTTTGCTAAACGGCGATCCTGTCCAATATGAAGTGATTGCTGATATGGGTTGTGCACGTGTTTGCGTGGAACTGCCCAAAGGCGGTGGGAAACTGGAGATTTATACCAAACCAGAATCCTTTGCCGTTACTGCTCCGGACCATGCCCGGCCGGGTGAGATTGTTACAGTGAATATAAAGGGTGTCGATCAATACGAATTCAAAGATCCTTACCGCTTTTTTGATGTACAAAATCAGCAGGATGATGTATTGCGTTTACGGCTGAAAAAGCAGGCCTGCGGCAGGGCGAGCGCATTTTTGCATTGCAAAAAAGGCAACCTTGAATGGATACAGCCCCTTCACCTCTGGACGATGCCCAAAACCGCGAAGGAAATGACCCAAAGGACGATAACCGAGCCGATAGAATCGTATGAAAACCTCGTCTGCCTTGATTTGCAGGGTTCCTGTAATACGGATATTCAAACCTGTTTTGCCCATCCGTGGAAGTTTGATTCCCATGGTCAAAACGCAAAAATTGCTTACTGGTCGATGACGCTGTTTGAATTGACCGAAGCCCTGCCGGAG
>CAYVUI010000006.1:16268-34613 GCA_964454745.1 uncultured Pirellulales bacterium
GCAATTGTGGGTCGAGCACATCCCCTTTAAGCTTGCCCCGATGGGGCCCGGCGATGCGGCAAAAGTCAACGACATGGTTATGATCGCCAATACCGAGCCGCATTCATTGCCCACAGGCTGTCGGATCGAGTTTGAGCCGAAGAAACTCAATAAACTGTACCTGCTTTCGCTGAATATGAACCTGCCGCAGAAATCCTATGTGCCGGCGGTCCTGGCGGATATCCATTATACGGACGGAACGATTGAGACGACGGAACTGATCCCGCCGCTTAATTTCGATTGCTATTACCAGGATTACGGGATCAATACGATTGCGTATCCTCTGCAAACCAAGCCGTCTTACGGGCAGGAAATCTGGCACCGGCAGTTCTATTTTGATCTTCGTGAGCAGCATCTCACTGCGACCGATATCCAATGCGATTCCGATAAAACCGCAAAAGCGATAGAGTTACGAAGCATTACTACCGAAACCTTTATGGCAGTGGCAGGAATTACTCTTGAATTGGTAGAGTAACTTGCCGGCTTGGAAGGCATTATGCTGAAAATGGAAGATTTTAGTTAAGTGAATCGGAACCTGTCTTTGATTGGTTCCGATAAGTTCTTACTATTTAAAAAATGCATAATCCCTTTCATTTTTTAAAAGAATAATTGTTTTTTTGGCTTTGGGGTTAGGTCCGAAAAAAAAATAAATAAAGAACAACAAGGGTATATTATTAACCTACTAATTGGGTAGGAAATTGTCAGTACAAGATAATTCCTAGTAACTACTGTCACATTTCTTATTATACATCTAATTATTCTGCCGATATCAGGGTCAAGAAAATTGGGTGCTTATTTAAGAACATGAGGGACACGAATCTTCTCCTTGGATTGGACGGTTTTCTTTTGGACTTAAATGAGCAGAAAGAACACCAGAGAACATGATATTGGAGAAATATCCATGAAGAAGCAGTGGACTATCGGCAAGAAAATTACCTTCGGATTCGGCCTTGTGCTTGTTGCACTTGCGGTACTGGCAATTTGGTCGGTAACCGGAATCGGAACCATCGTAAAAGATGCCGGCGAGGTAATCGAGGGCAACAAACTCAAAGGCGAAATGACGCAGAAAGAGGTCGATCACCTCAACTGGGTTAACCAGCTTACCGCATTTCTTAATGACAAAAACGTAACGGATCTGACGGTACAAACCGATCCCAAACAGTGTGGTTTTGGCAAGTGGTATTACAGCGAAGCACGTACGCATGCGGAAGAATTTGTTCCCGGGATCAAGCAGGATTTAAAAGACATCGAAAAATGGCACAACCAGCTCCATGAATCCGCGATTCATATCAAGGACTGCCACTGTGATGCCAACTTGCTGCTCAGCGCTGAACTGCAGCAGAAAAAGGTCGATCACTTGACCTGGGCCCACCAGGTCAAGGATGTGTTCGTTGACACGAGTTTGAAAGAAGCCAAAGTTCAGATTGACGCAACCCTCTGCGGATTCGGTAAGTGGCTGGCCAGTGATGAAGTGTCTCATTACAAGGCGACATATCCCGAGTTTGCGTCCCTGTGGCACAAAGTTCAGGATCCGCACGATAAGCTGCACCTCAGTGCAAAGCATATCAATGAATTGCTTGCACAGAACAAGCGCGAAGAGGCAGCAAAGTATTACATGGAAAATACAAAACCGCTTGCTTATGAAACCTGTGGTATCATCGATGAGATGATCGCATGGAACAACAAGCGGATTGAAGGTATGATGCAGGCCCAGCACATTTTTGCCAATGAGACCAAGCCCGCCCTCGAACATGTACAGGGACATCTGGGTAAGGTACGTGAGATTGTCAATGACAATGTGATGACCGATGAGCAGATGCTCCATCACGCGGCCCAGACCCGCTGGGGTGTGATTATTGCCAGCGTGATTGCCTCTGTTGCGGGCGTCGTCGTTGCCTTTGCCATTATCATGGGTATCAAGAGGGCTCTCCAGCGAATTGCCAATGAACTCGGCCAGGGCGGTGAGCAGGTCGCTGCCGCGGCCGGCCAGGTGTCCGGTGCTTCACAGAGCCTTGCCGAAGGAGCCACCGAGCAGGCTGCCGGGCTGGAAGAAACCTCGTCAAGCCTTGAGGAAATGTCTTCCATGACCAAGCAGAACTCCGAAAACGCCCAGCAGGCCAGCATTCTCAGCGGCGAAGCCAAAACCGCAGCGGACAACGGCTCGCAGGCAATGCAAAAGATGAATACCGCGATCAACGATATCCAGAAGTCTTCGGAAGAAACCGCCAAGATCATCAAGGTCATCGATGAAATTGCCTTCCAGACGAACCTGCTGGCCCTCAACGCCGCGGTCGAAGCCGCACGTGCGGGCGAGGCGGGCAAGGGCTTTGCCGTCGTTGCCGAAGAAGTCCGCAACCTGGCGATGCGAAGTGCCGAAGCGGCCAAGAATACCTCGAATATGATCCAGGAATCGGTCAAGAACTCCAATAACGGCGTTGAAATCGCCCAGGAGGTCAGCCAGGTTCTCGAGCAGATCGTAACGGGCATCACCAAGACCTCTGACCTGGTCGGTGAGATTGCCTCGGCCTCGAATGAGCAGGCGCAGGGGATCGAGCAGGTCAATACAGCCGTTACCCAGATGGACAAGGTGACCCAGCAAAACGCGGCCAATGCAGAAGAATCCGCCAGTGCTAGTGAAGAGCTCTCCGCACAGGCAGACCAGATGAATCAGCTCGTTCGTGAGCTGATGCAGATGGTAAACGGCGATTCCGCGAATCAGAGTTTTGCACGCAGTGCCGGCCAGATGGACCGTCAGAAGAAGCAGCAGCTAAAGCCTTCTGACCAGGCGTTCCATCAGATTGCTTCCGGACCTCAAACAGCCTCCCAATCATCCCGTAAGTCCTCTCCTGTTGATTCCATCCCTCTCGGGGAGGATAACGGCGATTTTGCTGATTTCAATAACTGACATGCGACCTTTTTTGTGTTCGCGGCCCATACGGTTCTGCTGCCGTATGGGCCTTTTTTTGTGCCCTGTCAAATGTCGTGTTTTCACCCCAGCTTGATTTATCGGACCCAAACAACCTGGCCGGCTGCGTAGAACAATCAAATTTTATTATATTTTAAAAACTACAAAATTGTAAAAAAAGGTGGGGTGTTTTACCATTGCAGGCTCAATTATATAAAAAAACACACAATCACCTTTTCATGTTTGGTTGTTTTCTGACTTGAGGTAATTGTTCGTCAGTGTCACCGGGAAATCTTTCTTAATGTCTGGTCATCCTCCTCCGAAACGATAGAGGCTGTCCAATGCCAAATTTCATGACATTGTACAGGTCGAACGTGTGGGAAATCGAAGAAAGCGAAAAGGGGATGGGGCTTTGTTTTCTCTAATGCAAAAACAAGAACAGATTGAATTGGGAGTCAAAAATGAAGAAACATCTGATTTTGACGTGTCTTATTATTTTTTCACTGTGCCTGCCTTTGTGGGCTTCAACATCCAAAGCATCCAAACCCTCTCCGGACCAGGCGATTGAAATGCTCCAGGAGGGCAATCAGCGGTTTGTCTCCGGTATGAGTATGCATCCGAATACCGACTGGCACCGCCTCGCCCAGGCGGGAACCGAGAACCAGGGCGACCATGCGTATGCGACGGTCATTACCTGTTCCGACTCTCGTGTTCCGGTTGAGCGTATTTTTGACGCCGGTGTGATGGATATTTTCGTAATCCGCGTGGCGGGCAATGTCTGCGATACCGATGAAATCGGTTCGATTGAGTACGGCCTGGCGCATGTAAACACGCCGGTACTGGTCGTTTTGGGACATACCCAGTGCGGTGCGGTGACCGCGGTGACCCATGCCGTTCACGGTAAGGGCCATGCGCTTGAGCGTAACATTCCGCCGCTGGTCGATAATATTCAGCCCGCGGTTGAGCAGGCCATGCACGATCATCCCAATGCACACGGTGATGATGTCATTCCGTACGCCATCGAGCAGAATGTCTGGCAGTCTATTGAGGATTTGTTCCTTAACAGTCCCTCGAGCCGAAATCTGGTCAAAGAAGGCAAGGCCAAAGTCGTCGGTGCGATTTATGATGTCGCCAGCGGTAAAGTCAAATGGCTGCCCGAGCAGAAGACCAGCCAGATCCTGGCAAAAGTTGAGGTGAACCCCAAACGGGCATTGAACGCGATGGCCGATGGTTCCGGACATAAAGAAACCGCGCACGGCTCAGAGCTGGACAGCCAGATCGAGGAATATAAGGATAAGATCAAAGCGGCGAAAAAATCTCCCGAGGCTGCCGTTGCATTCCTTAAAGAAGGAAACGCCCGCTTTACTTCCGGCAAATCCATTCGGCCTCACCTCGATATCAACCGCCTAAAGCAAGCCGGTTCCGAAAACCAGGGTGACCATGCCGTCGCGACGGTGATTACCTGTTCCGACTCCCGCGTTCCGGTCGAGCATATTTTTGATATGGGTATTATGGATACCTTTGTCATCCGCGTAGCCGGAAATGTCTGTGATACCGATGAGATCGGCTCGATTGAGTACGGCCTGGCGCATGTCCATACACCGGTGCTGGTCGTTTTGGGTCATACCCAGTGCGGTGCGGTGACCGCGGTCACGCATGCCGTCCACGGCAAGGGGCATGCCCTTGAACGTAATATCCCGCCTCTGGTCGATAACATTCAGCCCGCGGTTGAACAGGCAATACACGACCATCCGGGTGCCCACGGCGATGAGGTCATACCCTACGCTATCGAGCAGAACGTCTGGCAGGCGATTGAAGACCTGTTCCTTAACAGCCCCGCGAGCCGCAACCTGGTTAAAGAAGGCAAAGCCAAAGTCATCGGTGCGATTTACGATGTCGGCAGCGGTGAGGTGGCATGGCTGCCGGAATACAAAACCGAGCAGATCCTGGCCAAAGCCGAGGCAAACCCCAACCGGGCATTGAACGCGATGGCATCGTCTTCAGATCATGGTAGTGATTCTCACCATTCATCCGGTCATTCTGCGGATTCTCATAGCGCATCGGCCGGGCATGGCACAGAGAGCCATGCGGCTCACAGCAAAGTGGAAGTCAAGCCGGTTGCCGTGGAACTGATCCCGGCTGCGCGCCTTGCTTCCCTGGACGCTGCACGTCATGAATCCAGCCAGGGGCACACCCAAACGCATGGTGATTCGCAGGAAGCGTCTTCCCTGTCCGGGCTCTTGAAATTTGCGGCTGTGGTTGTCGTACTTTTGCTGCTGGCCGGTATCGCCTGGAAAAGCGGATTCTTCGCTAATGCAAGCCTTGCCAAAAAGCTTTATCTCGGCTTTGGAATTCTGGGCCTGATCGCGATTGTGATTGGGTTGGCCGGCTATTATTTCCTTAGTCAAACCCATGATCAGCAGGAAATCCTGGTGGACGCGACGGATTTTGATTTGCAGGTCCGCAAGATCGCGTCCCTGCAGAATGAATTTCTCCTGTACGGCATTGAAGATAAAGAGCACGGCGAACGCTGTGTCGCCCAGATTCAGGAACTTATCCAGGAATTTGAAGAAAACGTCGAAGTCATGAAGTCGCATGATCTTACGGACGTTCAGGTTCAGGAAGTTCAGGACATCCATCGTGCGATGAGTGAATACAAAACCGTCTTCCATGATATGGTGGAAAGTTTCCATGAAGTCGAAGAGATCAAAGAACGGATTGATGAACTCGGCCATGAAGTAGATGAGGCTCTGGTACATATCCTCCATGAGCATGAACAGGACCTCGAAAAGCTCGAATCAGAGAATGCCCCGATGGATCAGATTTCTCTGCAGGTCCAGCTCGTAGAAAAGCTGGCGGAATGTGAGCTGCTGGCATTGAAAATTTCACACGAGGAAGTGGAATTCCTGCTGGATAAACACGTTGACCGCGTTTCCGCGATGGAACAGGAGTTCTCGCATCTGTTTGGAACGCTCAATGCGGTTGAAGAGCTGGTTGACCTGGCTTCTCACGATGAACAGAAGCAGAAAGCGGACCATAAGCTGCTATCCACGGTTCGCCAGGAACTCAATGAATATAAGACGATTCTTGCCAAAGTAATCGAAGATACACTGCTTGTTGAGGCCGATGTCATCGAAACCAATGTCAGTCTCGATACTATTGAGTCTACGGCTGTTGCCATTGCTCATCAGGCCGAAGTAAAGGCTGCGGCTCTCAGTAAGCAGTCTGCGACGATCTCAGTAGTTATGCTCGGATTTGCGACTGTATTTACGATTGCGGTATCCATCTTTATGGTTCGCGGCATCTCCGGCCCTGTCAATCGTATCATTGATGGACTCAATGAAAGCTCCATGCAGGTTTCTTCTGCATCCGGTCAGGTTTCTTCCGCGTCTCAGCAGCTTGCCGAAGGCGCGACCGAACAGGCCGCCGGTCTCGAGGAAACCTCTTCCAGCCTGGAAGAAATGTCCTCGATGACACGGCAGAATGCTGAAAACGCATCCCGCGCTGAGCAGTCGGCCAGCCAGGCACAAGAGGCGGCACAATCCGGTTCGAAGTCTATCGAGAAGATGAATACCGCGATCAGCGACATTCAGAAATCTTCGGAAGAAACCGCCAAGATCATTAAGGTGATCGACGAGATCGCGTTCCAGACCAACCTGCTGGCATTAAACGCAGCCGTTGAGGCGGCCCGTGCCGGTGAGGCGGGCAAGGGCTTTGCCGTCGTTGCTGAAGAAGTACGCAACCTGGCAATGCGAAGTGCCGAAGCGGCCAAAAACACATCCGGCATGATCCAGGAATCCGTGAAAAACTCCAACAGCGGAGCGGAGATTGCCCAGGAAGTGAACCAGGCCCTCGAAAGCATTGTCTCTGCGATCAGCGGGACCAATGAGCTGGTTGCCCAGATTTCCAGTGCCTCCAGTGAGCAGGCACAGGGGATCGAGCAGGTCAATACCGCGGTTTCCCAGATGGACAAGGTTACCCAGCAGAATGCCGCTTCTGCGGAAGAATCGGCCAGTGCCAGCGAAGAACTCTCCGCCCAGGCGGATTATATGACCCAGGTCGTTGGGGAACTGGTCTCCCTGATTCGCGGTGGCGCAGGCTTGAACCAGTCCTCGGGTAACGGTCGAGGCCGCAGCGGACTCAACCAGTCTGACCAGGTCTACCACAACATTGCGAATGGACGGGATGCAGGCCAAACCAGCCGGCAGGCTGAATCCGTACAGGATGAGTCCAATTGCTGATCCTTTCATGTTAAGAACGAAAAAGTAACATGATTACATCTCAAGCCGAGCCCGGGAAATCCGGCCTCGGCTTTTTTTGACATTCCAAAGCCCCCCCACAGCCGCAATCCGGCGATAAAGGTTCCGCAATTTTGCATTTGACAGCATTTGGCGGCATCGTTAGAATCTTTGAGTATCGTAGAAAAAACAGCATGAAAACGGCTCAAAAGAAAGGATTGACCGATGGCGGGAAATGTGATTGAACTTAAAGACGCTGATTTTGAACAGGAAGTCAAGAATGCCGATGTCCCCGTACTGGTCGATTTCTGGGCTCCCTGGTGCGGCCCCTGTAAGATGATTGCCCCGATTATTGAGGAAATCGCTTCTGAATATGAAGGGAAAATTAAGGTCGCCAAAGTCGATACGGATGAAAGCCGTGAAGCCGCGGTTGAATTTTCCATTAACGCGATTCCGACCATTATTCTCTTTAATGGGGGAGAAGTCGCCAAGAAATGGGTGGGCCTGACCAGTAAAAAAGACATTACGGCTGAGATTGACGGTCTGCTGTAGGTGACAAAAATTAATAGATTGCATTTAACTGCTGGGGAGAGATCTAGAATGAAAAAAGCGGTTCCTGTGATTCTTGCGGTTGTCGTGGCGCTGGTACTGGTACTCGTGGGTATCTCCCGCAAGGGCAGTGATTCCGATCAGCTTGAAATTGCCGTGATCCCGAAGGGAACAAGCCATATCTTCTGGGAATCGATCCGTCTCGGTGCCGAGCAGGCCTGCGAAGAAGAAGGCGCAAAGATGTACTGGAACGGCCCGGAACGCGAAGGCGACCGGGAAAAGCAGATACAGATTATCGAGGATTTCGTTGTCAAGCAGGTAGACGGTGTTGTACTTGCACCGCTTGACGACAAGGCCCTCGTGCCCTCGGTGGAAACGCTGTCCGGCAAAGGAATTCCCTGTGTGATTATCGACTCCTCGATTGATACGGATGAGATTGTTTCCTTTGTTGCGACGGATAATTACAAAGGCGGAGTGCTGGCGGCCAGAGAAATGGCAAGGCTGCTTGACGGCAAGGGCGAAATTCTTGTGATAAAATATGCCCCCGGTTCCGCTTCGACGACCAAGAGAGAGAACGGTTTTATCGAGACGATTGAAAGCGAATTTCCTGATATCGAGATCATCGATTCCAAATTCGGGATGGATACCGTGGAAACGGCCCTCCAGGCGACCGAAGACCTCTTGACCAAGAATCCGGATTTTGACGGCATTTATGCCTGCAATGAATCGACCACGACCGGAACCCTGCGCGCCCTCCAGCAGAGAGGCCTGGCCGGAAAAGTGAAGTTTGTGGGATTCGATTCCAGTACGCCGCTGATTAACGCGATGCGAAACGATGAACTGCAGGCCCTCGTTGTGCAGAACCCAACGAAAATGGGATATCTCGGGACCAAAACCCTGATCAATCACATCAACGGCAATCCCGTGGAAAAGGTGGTGGATACCGGGGTTGACGTGGTCACCAAAAGCCGCCTGACGGAACCTGCCATTATTGAACTTCTCGGTCTAAAGCCCAACCAGCCGTAATCGGACCGCTTTTCAATGGAACAGATCCTTTCAAAATCTGACAGTCAGATTGTTCTCGAAATGAAGAGCATTTCTAAACGTTTCGGCCCTGTCCAGGCGTTAGAGGATGTCTCGCTGACCTTGAAAAAGGGCTCGATCCATGCACTGGTCGGCGAGAACGGTGCCGGGAAATCGACGTTAATGAAGATTCTGGCCGGGGTCCATTCCCCCGATTCAGGCCAAATTGAGATTGACGAACAGTCTACGGTCATTCGCGGATGCGCTGACGCTATTGATGCCGGGGTTTCCATGATCTACCAGGAACTCGACCTGGCTGAGGACCTGACGGTGGCCCAGAATATCTTTCTCGGCCAGGAACCCACGAAATTCTCATTTCTGCTTGACCCGATAGCGATCAACAGGCAGACGCAGGAACTAATCGATACTTACCAGTTTGATTTAAAGCCTGATGCCCTCATTAGCGAACTGTCCACCGGTCAGTGCCAGTTGGTTGAAATTCTAAAAGCCCTCCAGCGCAACGCAAGGGTTCTGGTGATGGACGAGCCAACCTCGTCGCTTAGCGAAGCGGAAACCAATCGCCTGTTTGAGATTATGCGGAGGCTCAAAGGTGACGGCATTTCCATCATTTATATCTCTCACAGGCTCGAAGAGATTGTCGATCTTGCCGATGAGATCACCGTGCTTCGCGATGGTAAATTTGCGCATGCCGGCTCGATGGAGCAGATGACCATTCCGGGAATTGTCCATCACATGGTCGGCCGTGAGCTGACGGATTTTTATCCCTCGCGCGAGGTGACACTTGGCCCGGTATGCGTGCAGGCACAAGATATCACCACTGAGCAGGTCCATGGGGCCTCTTTCGAGCTTCGCGAAGGGGAGATTGTCGGTCTCGCCGGTCTGGTCGGCGCCGGCAGAACCCAGTTGGCCCAGGCCCTTTTCGGCATCGATATTCCCAACAAGGGTTCGCTGCATATCGGCGGCGAACCTGTTGAGATTCACAGCCCGGCCCGCGCAATCGAGGCGGGCATTGCCTATCTTACCGAGGACCGTAAACGGACCGGTCTGTGTCTGAACCTGTCGTGTGCCTGGAATATCACGCTGCCCAATCTTGACCGAATCAATATGAAACATGTCATTCGGCCCGGCAGCGAAAACGGCCTTGCTGACGAATGTGCCCAAAAAGTGAATATCAAGTGGGCAGGCCCCGAGGCCCCGGCCGATTCTCTTTCCGGCGGAAACCAGCAGAAAGTGCTCATCGCGCGCTGGATCATGGCCAACTCACGCTTTATGATTTTTGACGAGCCGACCCGCGGGATTGATGTGGGGGCCAAAAAGGAGATTTATACCCTGCTCAATTCCCTGGCTGCCCAGGGCAAGGCGATATTGTTTATTTCATCAGAACTGCCCGAATTGCTGGGCCTGTGCGACCGGATTCTCGTTATGAGACGCGGAAAACTCGTCGCTGATCTCGAGACAAAACAGACCAATTCTGACCAGATTATGCACTTTGCTGCGGTGGAGGAAGAATAAATGAAGATGATTCGTGAAATGCTCCCGTTTGCGAGCCTGATGATCGTTCTGGGCCTTCTGGCTGTGCTCGAGCCGGATAAGTTCCTTACCGCTGACAACATGATGAACGTGCTTCGCCGCTCCAGTGTGGATGGGATTATCGCCATCGGCATGACATTTATCATTATTTCCGGGGGGATTGATCTAAGCGTGGGGTCTCTCCTGGCGCTGAGCGGCATGGTCGCGGCACTGGTCATGCGTTCGGTAGGCGGCCCGGACCCTCACGGCATCAGCCTGTGGATCGGTTCCGCGGCAGGTCTCGCCGCCGGTCTGGCAGGGGGGCTGATTAACGGATCGCTGATCTCCTCGCTCTCGCTGCCGCCGTTTATTGTAACCCTCGGTATGATGAGTGTTTATCGCGGTATCGCCCTGGTGATGAACAACGGCCAGCCGTACAATGTCCCGGGATTTACCGCCCTTGGCGGTCCGGTTTCCATCGCGATTTTCGCAGTGTTGACGGCCATTGCCTTCCTTGTACTGCGGTTTACTCACCTGGGCCGGTATACTTATGCCATTGGCTCTAACCGCCAGGCCGCGTTCCATGCGGGTGTGAACGTGGAAAAGAACCAGATTGCTATTTACGCGTTTACAGGGCTTTTGGCCGGGATTGCAGCCCTGATTGCCGTTTCTCGAACCGTCTCGGCCCAGCCGACCGCGGGAATCGCCAAGGAACTGGATGTCATCGCTGCGGTCGTGATCGGAGGGGCCAGCCTTTCCGGAGGCCGGGGTACCATAACCGGCACTATCGTTGGGACACTTTTGATCCGATTCCTCCGAAACGGCTGTACGCTTTTGGGCATCTCGACAAATATGCAGTTGATCGTGATCGGCATTATCATCGTTATCGCGGTGTCATTCGATCAGTTTGCCCGCAAGAAGGCCTCACAGATGTCGTCTGCATAACCGTTATATTCCCCATATTCGTTACCCGGCTTCTATCCATCCCTGGTCTATGCCAGTGAGCGAGGACTTCTCAAAGTCTCGTTCGGACATCCTCTTTTCCTTTGACTTTACCGGGACAATGCGATATTCTGCCCGCCAGAGCTCATTCGAGCCGAGCGTCCGGAATCTGCAAATATCAATAAACACAGAATAAAGAAAGAAAAACAATGTTAAAACGCACGGATTACTGCGGAAACATCAGGGAAACACATATCGGCCAGAAAATCACCGTGACCGGGTGGGTACATTCCTACCGTGACCACGGCAACCTTGTCTTTATCGACCTGCGAGATCGCCAGGGGCTCGTGCAGCTTGTATTTGACCCGGAGGCAAAGCCCGATGCGCATAAGGTCGCCCGTCAACTGCGGCACGAATGGGTGATTGCTGCTTGCGGAAATGTCCGTGCCCGGGGCGAAGGTCTCGAAAATCCCAAACTCCCCACCGGCAAGATCGAGATCGTAATTGATGAGATCGAGATTCTAAATACTGCGAAAACACCTCCCTTCGAGCTCGACGCTGCTGAAAATGTGAATGAAGAGATTCGTCTTGCTCACAGATACATTGACCTGCGAAGAACCGAAATGCAGGATAAACTGCGGATACGGCACAAAGTGGCTACGCTCACTCGTAACTATCTGGATGAAAACAACTTCTGGGAAATCGAAACCCCGATGCTCGGTAAGAGCACTCCCGAAGGAGCCCGGGATTTCCTCGTGCCCAGCCGCCTGTACCAGGGCAGCTTTTATGCACTGCCCCAGTCGCCCCAGCTCTTCAAGCAGATCCTGATGGTCTCCGGCATGGACCGGTACTTCCAGATCGTTCGCTGTTTCCGCGATGAAGACCCCCGTGCCGACCGCCAGGCGGAGTTTACCCAGATCGATATCGAGATGAGCTACGTCGATGAAGACGATGTCATGACCATCAATGAGCGTATGATCGGGAAGATCTTCAAGGAGGTGCTCGGTGTTGATATCCCGCTGCCGGTGCCGCGTATGACCTACGCCCAGGCCCTGGATGAGTACGGCATCGACCGCCCGGACCTGCGGTTCGATATGAAGCTAAAGGACGTTACCGAGATCGTAAAAGAGACCACTTTCAAGGTCTTTACCAATACCATTGGCGGCGGCGGAGTTGTCAAGGGGCTTTGTGCACCCGGCGGAGCGAAATACTCCCGCAGCGATATCGAAAAAACACTCACCGGTTTTGTCGCCGATTACGGGGCCAAAGGCCTTGCCTGGTTCAAGGTCACCAAAGACGAGGATTCCGGAAAGCTGACACTGGCCAGCAGCATCGCCAAGTTCTTTTCCGCTGAGCAGCTTGAACAGCTTATCGAAACCTTTGGTGCCAATGATGGCGACCTGCTGCTTTTTGTCGCGGATAAACTATCCGTGGCCAACAAGGCCCTGGCGCCGCTGCGCGTGCGATTGGGCCGTGAACTGGGTCTGATCAAACCCGGCAGCTTTGAATTCGTATGGGTGATCGACTTCCCGCTCTTTGAATGGAACCCGGATACCCGGCGGTACGACTCGCTGCACCATCCGTTTACCAGCCCGGTGCCCGAAGACCTGCCCAAACTCGAGACCGATCCGGGCAATATCCGTTCCCAGGCCTACGACCTGGTGGTCAACGGCTCGGAAGTCGGCGGAGGCTCAATTCGTATCCATCAGCCGCCCATTCAAAAGAAAGTGTTTGAACTGCTCAATATCTCTCAGGAGCAGGCCGAGGAGCGATTCGGCTTTTTCCTCAAGGCTCTTGAATACGGTGCGCCGCCCCATGGCGGTATCGCATTCGGTCTCGACCGCCTGGTCATGCTGCTGACCGATACCGAGAACATTCGCGATGTGATCGCTTTCCCCAAAACCCAGCGGGGCCAGTGCCTGCTGACCGATGCCCCCAGTGCCGTGGACAAAGCGCAGCTCGACGAGTTGAACATTCGTGTGAATAAACATTTGCACGCGGTGGAAGATAAGAAACAGGAGTAACAAAAACGATTCCGTTTGACGGGAAAAAACTGCTCAGGCAAATCAATGCCCTGAGAAAGAAACTGTTCGAGAAGCTCGGGCTGATGTCTCTTTCTCTTGCGGAAAAATGCCGAATTCTTTTCGGGGCAGCCGTTGTTTTTTCTCTCGTGCTTGCGCTGCTGATTCCCTATTACTGGATGGGCAAGCTCGCGGACAAAACCGCCCTTGACGCCGGCCAGGCCCTGGCGGATGTGGTGTACACAAGGCATTTCAATATGAGTCCCGGGCAGGTTCAGTTGCCAAAGCTCGACTCCCGCGGTTACAAACGCGAGAACAGCCGTGATGTCGTTGCGTGGTATCCGCTAAAGGATGACAATGCCTTTATTCCCGACCTGGATTCAAAAACGCAGGAAGCCCTTGCCAATCTTCGTGAAGACAAACGCCGCGAGGATTATGCCTGGACCGACACTTCAAAAAAACTGGTGACGCATCATTACATCAAGATCGTTCGTGCACAGGATTCCTGCATTACCTGTCATAACCCCCAGGGTTCCGCGAGTCCTTTCAATAAGAATCAGCTCATCGGTGCCATCGTGGTAGAGACTCCGGCCCGCGAACGAGCCAAAACGCTGTATATGAACCTGGTCTGGACCGTTGTGGCCGGCCTGCTCGCCGGGACCGGCGCAATGGTGGCGTTCTACCTTATCGTCCAGCGAATTATTCTCCGTCCCATTCGCCAGCTTCGCGCCCTGGTCAACAATATCGCCGAGGGCAACCTCGAGGCCCGCAGTGCGATCAAAACCGGGGATGAATATGAACGCCTTTCGGATGCCTTCAATGACATGCTCGACGGCCTTCGCGAATCACAGGAGAAACTGCGCCAGGCCAATAAGCAGCTTGACGGAAAAATCGCCCAGCTCTCGGAACGAAACATTGAACTGTTCAAGGCCAATAAGCTAAAGAGTGAATTCCTGGCCAATATGTCGCATGAATTCCGCACACCTCTTAACGCGATTCTCGGTTTTGCCGAACTGCTTCGCGAGCGGCCTGCGGACAATGTCGAAAAATCCAAACGATACGCAGAGAATATCGTCACCAGCGGGCGAAACCTGCTCAATATGATCAATGACCTGCTTGATCTTGCAAAGGCTGAAGCCGGAAAAATGCAGGTTCGTATCGAAAATGCGGATATCCGAAAACTCTGCCAGGGCCTGGTCGCGTTCTTTGCGCCCCTGTCCGATGAAAAAATGCTCCATGTCCGTCTGTCCGTGGAGGAGAACCTTCCGGTGATCAAAACCGATCCCGGAAAGGTCCAGCAGATATTGTACAATCTCCTGAGCAACGCGATCAAATTCACCCCGGAGAACGGGACCATACAAGTCACGGCAAAACGAATTGACGACAAAACGGTTCGTATTGCCGTCTCGGATACCGGGCCGGGAATTTCGCAGGAATACCAGGAGCATATCTTCGAGAAATTCCGCCAGATCGACGGTTCGATCACACGCAAGGGCACCGGTACCGGTCTTGGCCTTGCGATCTGCAAAGAGCTGACCAATCTCATCGCCGGCAATATCAGCCTCGAATCCGAGTTGGGACAGGGTTCAACGTTTTACCTGGATATTCCGACCGAACTTCAGATCAAGGAGACCCAGCCGGATCCGTATGAATCCCTTTCAAGCAGCGGGCGGTAATCATTACCACCCGAAATAGCACGCATAATGCTGGTAAAACAGGCCCAGCGTTCGCATTGCAAAGACCATAAAGACCTGCACGGCAAGACAGCCAAGCAGGTAGAACCACGGCACGCCGCCTGCATCTTTCAGTTCCAGGCCGACATAAACCGAGCCCATCAGTCCAAGCAGGGCAAGTGTAGTTACCACGGCAGTAAAAAGATACGCCGCGGGAGCACGAAGAATGGGGCGGAGAATGTTATTGACTCGCAGGATATACAGAAGGTCCGGAGAGGCCTGCAGGGTAAGGAACATCATGGGAAACAGGTACAGCCCTCCAACCAGGATAATCCAGTTGAAAAAGCTGATCTCCAGGCCGACCCATTCAAAAAGGACTGAGATGAGTGTAAACGGAAGCGCTGCAAGGATAAGGCTGACCAGGAAATAATAGATACTCCTGAACACATTGCCCAGGAAAGCAAACCCGGCGTCAAGCTCCAGTTCCGGCAGTTCGGATTCTCCCGCGGTCATCTGTAAAACACATTCGGTATAATACCAGAACAATGCTCCCCAGGTTAACACCATTGTGATCGTCCCGATGGGCATATTCAGTACGAATCCCGGCAGTACGGCCGACATATCCCCCCAGCCGAAAAAGTACTGGAGACAAACCATCGAGGCGAAAAAGACAATCGAAACCGTACTGTGCGGTTTACCAAACACCTTCCAGTTAAGGATCAGTGCGGATCGATAGAATCCTTCCTGCGGGCTGCCCTCAATCTCTTCCACTTTTGCGGGTATCTGCCCGGATTCCTGCGGTACAATGAATCGCCCGTCGCAGCGGCTGCATCTCGCTCGCCTGCCGCTGTGCTCAGAGTGAAACCCGCACAACCCTCCGCAATAAGGACATCGGCATTCTATCGTCATGAGATATCGGTTCCATCAACCAGGATTCTCTTTCCGTTTTAACTGACCTGCACATCCGCACTCATTGCGTCGATAAAGCTCTTGAGGTCATTGGCCCATTTCTGCGCTTCAAGCAGGTCGATCTTGCCGGCCTTGACCAGCTTGGCCAGGTGACGTTCGAGTGTGATCATCTTTTCATCCGGCTGGTTGCGGGTCTTGGTTTGCAGCAGGGAATAAATCTGCTCGATCTTGCCCGTTCGGATCAGGTTGGCGGTTGCATAGTTATTGTTCAATATCTCCATGGCCACGATGCGTCCGTCTCCGCCCTTTTTGGGTACCAGCTTCTGGCTGATCACATAGGCAAGGCCCAGTGAAAGCTGGTTGCGTACCTCGTCCTGGCGGCCCTCCGGGAAAAAATCCATGATTCGCGTGATTGAACCAATGACATCCCGGGTGTGAAGCGTCGAGAACACCAGGTGTCCGGTTTCCGCGGCCGTCAAGGTAAGGCTGACCGTTTCCATGTCACGCATTTCGCCGACAAAGATTACGTCCGGGTCCTCCCGCATCATGGACCGCAGCCCGGAACTGAAGGTCTGAACATCGCGTCCGACTTCCCGCTGGCTGACCAGGGAATTTTTCTGCCGGAAGATATATTCGATCGGGTCTTCCAGTGTGAGAATCCGGCAGGCCCGGTTCTGATTGATCCGCTCGATCAGTGAGGCAATCGTGGTGCTTTTCCCCGCCCCGGTGATTCCCGTAAACAGAACGAGTCCGTGCTGCATTTTGCAGATATCCCGCCAGATGTCATTGGGAAATCCGACTTCTTCCGGCTCGGGGATATCAAGGCCCAGCGCACGTATGGCCGCGGTCATGCCGTCATTGTCTCGAAAGACATTGACGCGGAACTGGAGCCGCCCAAGGCGATACGAGCAGTCCACATTGTCCGATTCCTCAAAGGTCTGCACGGTTCTTTCGCCCATCAACGGATAAAGCAGCCGAGTCGCCATGTCTTCATCAATCACTGGCCCTTTCATTTTGACCAGGTCGCCGTCTACCCGGTAGGCCGGCTGGGTGCCGATCTTGATGTGCAGGTCGGAAACCCGAAGGGCGCCCTGTTTTTCAAAATAGGTAAGCATGTCCAGCATGCTCAGCTTACCGCCGTCCTGGGCAGGGTAAATCCCTGTTTCCATCGTGTTTGTAGAAAAGTTAAAATCCATAAAAAACCTTACAAAAGCGGTTAATGCTTTGCGGCCTATACATCCTGATGGCCTTATGGGTATTTATTTTACCTAAATTCTCTCAAACAGGCCAGCCGTTTTTCCGGATTCTCATTCCTGCCTCGTTGAGGGTATTTATGTCTTCCGGGTGGATCGAGCCGTCACCCAGAGGCCCGGTATTCAATAGCAGGTTGGAATTCTGCTTGCTGGCAAGCTGGAGCATCTCCATGACCTGATCCGGCCCTTTATGTTCAGATTCCTTGTTGTATCCCCATGCGTGTTCCTGAAGGGTGTCGCAGGTTTCATTATGTTTGTGTTGGTTTACCCTCCAGGCCATTGCAGCAATATCTCCGGAGATATCCCCATATCGTTTCCGAATGATCTCCTCCATGCTGTGCCCCTTGCGTTCCGGGGCGGCAAAATCTTCCGTTCCGGTTACTCCCTGCTTAAAGCTGATCAGTGTACCGGGGCTCATGCTGCGTATCATCGCATAGGTCTGATTGATCGGGAACAGGTCCGGCCGTCCGTAATACCCAATCAGCGGGTCGAACCAGATGCCGGCAATATGTCCGTAATTGGTCAGGAGCTGGCGAATATGTTCATTTGCGTAGTTCAGGTACTTTAGGAAATCTTCATCCTTTTGCCATTTGTAGCTGGGCGGCGGCGTTTCGTAATCCGGCTGAATCCGGTCATTGAATTCGCGTGGATAAAAATACGGATGCTGCCAGTCGGCCCCAAGGGAGTAATACAGAAACAATCCTAGTTTCTTTTCCTGGCATGCCTGGGCCAGTTCAGCAATGAGATCGCGTTTGCATGGGCTGGCCGTGCTTTTGTAATCCGTATTTTTCGCGTCAAAAAGGCAAAAGCCGTCGTGATGCTTACTTGTGATATTGATGTATTTCATTTCTGCTTTGCAGGCAAGGTCGGTGATAAAATCTGCATCAAAATTGTCTGCTTTAAAAGTGTCCTTAAGTTTTTTATATTCCCGAACAGGGATTTGTTCATGAAACTGAACCCATTCGCCCCGGCCGAGCTGGCTGTATAGACCAAAATGCATAAAAAGGCCGAATTTGGCCGCCTGAAACCACTGTAATGCAGCAAGGCGGGCGTCACAGCGATACAAATCCTTATAGTCTTCCAGGTATCCAGGTGCCGGCCTGTGAATAGACGGTTTTGCGGCTGAAATGTTACCCTCAGGAAATTTACCCATTGCCAACAGGCCTCCAAGGCCCGCACAGCAGTTCATAAATGCTCTTCTGTTCATGATTATACCCTTTGTAAAATAATTTCCGGAAACCATAATATAACACATTTTTGAAA
>CAYVUI010000006.1:34623-60759 GCA_964454745.1 uncultured Pirellulales bacterium
TTTTGAAACAGGGCCCGAAAAAACTTTTGTCCTTAAAATGACACTATCTTGCTTTTTCGGCAGTGCCTGTCGTGCCATATCAGTATCGATATCCGCGATTGGGGCCAGAAAAAGTGCATCCGATAATATTTAACAAAACACTAACTTGAAATCGCAGAACAAAATGGAAAAATGATACACAAGCGTTGTTCGTACTCAAATGAGTGCTGGCGGGTCGATTGATTTGTCGCTGGCATTACACAATGCTTACTGGCTTCGGAGGCCAATGATGGAACGCGTATGTTACGGGCATGACATGCACAGTAAAAGGAATGATGTACAATTTGCTGTAGTTATTTCTCACAGTCATCGCGGGGATTTTTTTAAAACGCAGTAGCAGCGCGCAGGTCCACTACGCACTGTCCGTGTATAGATCGAGGAAGGTGATGAAAAGATTCGCTTCTCTTGGGACATCTCGGACGGTGTTTTTTTATGTACCTTTTAGCGGATATTCCCTATACTGACCCTGGACTAACAATCAGGTAAAAGGGGATAGAGTATGATACAGCCGCAGCGAATTCGCAGACTAAACGAGAATGATCCCCGCACCGAGGCTTCGTATGTGCTGTACTGGATGCAGCAGGATCAGCGAAGCGAGTGCAATCACGCCCTTGAATATGCGATTCGGACCGCAAACGAGCACAAAAAGCCGCTGGTGGTGTTCTTTGGTCTGACGGACAGCTATCCCGGCGCGAACCTGCGTCATTATACCTTCATGCTCCGCGGTCTTGCTGAAACTGCAAATACTCTTACCGGCCGCAAGATCAAATTCGTACTTCGACAGGTATCGCCTGAAAAAGGCGCAATCGAGCTGTCCAGAGATGCAGTTGTACTTGTCTCAGACCGTGGGAATACGCATATTCAGGCTCTCTGGCGCGATACAGTAGCTCGAAAGGCGGCATGCCCGGTCGTTCAGGTGGAATCCAACGTTGTCGTGCCGATAGAGACGGCATCGGAAAAGGAAAATTACTCGGCCGGTACACTTCGCCCAAGAATACACAAACACCTGGACCAGTTTCTGGTTACCCTGAATACTGAAACTCTGAAAAAAGACTCATCAAGTCTTAATTTCAAGTCTCTCGACGCCAACAACTGGCAAAAAATTCTCGACAGCCTCGAGATTGACCGCAGCGTACCTGCGGTAGAGACCCACCTTGGCGGAACCAGCCAGGCCCGCTCGAAACTTAAAAACTTCATTGAAAAGAAACTCTATCGATTTCATACGCATCGAAACGATCCATCTGAGGATTATTTATCACACATGAGCCCGTACCTCCATTTTGGCCAGATTTCCCCGCTTTATATTGCCTTGGAAGTTTTGGCCGCGCAAAAAGCAAAAAAATCACTCAAACCCGCAGCAGATGCCTATCTTGAGGAACTGATTGTCCGCCGCGAGCTGGCCCAGAATTTTGTCTACTACAGCGACGTATATGATTCCATCAAATCCATACCCGAATGGGCACAAAAAACGCTGAACCAGCATGCGGACGACACTCGGCCCTATACATACACGCGAAAACAGCTCGAAAATGCCCAGACCCACGACCCGGCCTGGAACGCGGCCCAGCTACAGATGGTTCATACAGGCAAAATGCACGGCTATATGCGGATGTACTGGGGTAAAAAAATCCTCGAATGGTCCAATACGACCCAGGCGGCATTTAAGACCGCTGTGTACCTGAATGATAAATACGAGCTCGATGGTCGGGATCCCAACGGCTATGCGGGGATTGCCTGGTGCTTCGGAAAGCACGACCAGGCCTGGACCCAGCGGGATATCTTCGGCAAGGTCCGATATATGAATGATGCGGGCCTGAAGCGAAAGTTTGATATTGACAAGTATCTCGCCCAAATTGCCGAAGTAACAGGTATTGATCCAGAAAAGTTTGCATAATCGTAAAAAATTGCCCAGATTGTCCAGCTTGCTTTATGCCTTGATATTTCACCCGGATTTTGCTATAATTGACCTACTGGATGCAAAATATGTATCACTCCTGACAAGAGGGTGAAATTTAGATTCGGGGAAAAAATGAAAAAAAAGGCTTCTTATATCAGTATTCTCGTACTCTTTTCTGTACTTGTTTCTCAGTCAATCTTTGCTCAAACTCCGCCGGATGACTGGCAGCAGACACAGACCAAACTGCGAATGCCCAATGGCTCGACGATCAAAGGTATCCACTCCCCGCCGGGTAAAGAGGTGCCCACTCGCCAGGATACCGACCCGGTTTTCCCGGTTGCCGAGGATGAATCTATCGGAATCCAGCCCTCGGTTCGGACAGGAACAACCGCGGGCCTGATTGATTCCCCGCCTGTGGATGGATTTGTCCCCTGGATTGCGGTTACGACGACGAACGAGAATTCCGGCGAGCTTGAGTTTGTTGCGGTACCGGATACCGGCCCGATCAGCACCGTTCGAACGACCGCTACGGATCCCAATACCGCGGTCGTGGGTATTTTTGACACCGGTGCCAGTGCTCATGTGTTTTCCAACGAGGCGGGCAATACGCTCAATCTCTTTTCCAAAAATCTTGTCACTACGAATTCTCTCGATATCAGTGGTGTAACCGGCTCGGTCTCTGCCTGGGTTTCTTATCCGCTTGGAGTTTACATCGATGGCCTGTCCAACCTGATCCCTACTGGGCTTACGACTACTTCGGAAATGGTTGGCCAGACCAATGTTTCGGTAATCGTCGGCAAAACCCCACCGTCCGGCGGCCCGGACTTGCCGGTTGCGATTGGCTCGCCGATGAGCGTATACTATACCGCGGTCATCAACAATGAGAATCCGGTTACACGCAGTATCGGCTCGGAAACCTATACCGCACCGGATATCCATTTCTATGAACAATACGATCCGGCCATTCCCCAGTATTCACAGGTGATTCCGCTTGAGCTTCGCCCGCTGGGCGCGGTAAATGTACAGTATACGATTTCGCTCGATTTTGTCGATTTTCTTGGCGATCCGTTCGCTGATTTTGAAACGCCTGGAACGCCATCGGTGATTATAGGCAATCTTTCACAAAGCGTATATTTCGTTCACAGTGTCGATTTGTATGACCGTACCTTTACGGCCCTCGATAAGACTCGTTTCATGCTCGATACCGGCGCCCAGGTTTCGGTGGTAGGCAAGCGTGTTGGGGCCCGCCTGAACCTCGATCCGTCCAATCCCGAATTTGTCGTCGAAATCCAGGGCGTGACCGGAGAGATTACGTACGAACCGGGCTTTTTCCTCGATGAGATTAAAATTCCCGCCCTGGGCGGCTGGCTTACGTTTCGCAATGTCCCGGTCGTGCTGATCGATGTATTCTCTCCCGAGGGCGGTACGCTCGACGGCATCATCGGCATGAACCTGTTCAATGAATTCAACATGGTCCTGCGAGGCGGCGGTTTGTTCCTGACTGACGATCCATCCCTTGAATTGGAGCGGTTTACTTCGCCGCCGATGACAGGGGACATTGCCCCTGAAACGCTGGATAATAAGGTCAACAGCCTTGATGCCGGTGCGATGGCGGCGGCGTGGCTGGCAAAGCCGTCCGATGACAACTGGAACCCGCGGGCGGATATCGCCCCGACTCCTTATAATGACCAGGTCGTCAATTACCTCGACTTCAAAGTCCTGGCTCATTACTGGCTTACTACGCCGTAAACAATGGGCTAATTTGCCGTAAACCCGGCCGGTCCGATCTTTTCAAAAGGAATGGGTTCAAATCCGGTTTGCCAAACGGCTGAATCGTGCCTGAAATCGAATCCGTTTTCGGTATCCGCCAATCCCGGGTCCCCTTCGAGGAAATTATTCTCCATCGTAAGATCGGACTTTTTACCTCCGGCTGTCAGGTGCAGAAAGGAACCCTTGCGGTCAGGATCGTACCACACATTCCGTACGATTTCATTCCTCCTGGGTTTGAGCGGGTCCTCATCCAGAATATCGGGTAGTTTGGGGTACGCTTTGGCCCACAGTTCGCTTTGGTACGGCATACTTTCGAGCTTTGCGAACAGGTCCCATGACCCCCCGGTTCGCCGGGTGATCCTTTCGTTGGCCCAGGTCGTTCCGCGGCTGTCGAGATGAACGCCGTATTTCGTTCGCGAAAAGATATTGTTCGCGACAAAGTTGTCTCGTCCGCCGCCAATAAGAACGCCAAAGTGCACACGCTCAAATAGATTGCCGTAAATTTGAACGCCTGACAGCAGGTCATCGAGATAAACTCCGACAGATCCCAACTTCCCGAAACTGCCCAGATCATGCAGATAATTATATCGAATTACGTTGCCCCGTTCGGTCCAGTCGCGTCCGCCGTAAATGGCACCGACATCCTGAGTGATGTCGCATAGATCGTGCAGTTCATTGTATTCAATAATATGATTGTTTCCGTTGAACTGGATTCCCGTATGGGGCAAATCGTGAATGAGGTTATGTGCGGCCCGAATTCCCACACCGTTCATCCGTATCCCGGGATACCCGGTCAGCACCAGGCGGTTATTGGAATGGATATGATTGGCAAGGGCCTCATGCCCGCACGGGGTCAAAGTTTCGCGTACTCCGCCCTGCATGCTGATGCCGCCCAGTCCGCATCCGGTCACTTCACAGGAGACGATGCGTACCCGTTGGCCGCCGTGCACCCTGATGCCGTCACCGGCCATGTTCCGTACGACACAGTTACGAATCAAAATATCCCGGCAGTCCTGTACTTTCATCCCGCAGTTTCTGCCGCCCTCAAACGTGAGGTTTTCAAAAACGATATGCGCCGCCTCGGTTGTCTCGATCAGCGGTTCAGCATTTTCCGTCATATATAGAGGCCCCTGCGGCGTAAACGGCCGGAAATAAACGGTTCTTTCATCCCGCAAAAAACACCAGGTACCTTCGCGGTCCATCGCTTCAGGCAGATTGATAAAACGATATCGTTGTCCCCTGCGGTAACCGAATCTGCTTTTCCGCCCCCGGATGATAACGGTTTTTTCGCTTGGGTTGATTCGGGCGACATTTAAATAGCTGTGCCACCAGTCATACATCCAGAAGCCGTGGACATAAAGATCACTGTTATGTTTCCAGGTTGAAATAAAATCCTCCTCATATCCAAACCGGTCGCAGTCTTTTCCTCTTTTGACTACACCCTGTGAGTACACATATTCTTCGCAGGGCACATCGGCAATCAGGCACCAGCCGTCTGCGGGCCAGCTTGCCATTGGCAGCATTCTCCCTTCCTGCAGTAGTTCCGGCAGCGGCCATTGGGCTTGTCGGTCGGAAATATCCATGTTTTCGGTGCCGAAAAGCTGTTCCATTCTTTCCGGTTCGAATGTCGTCATAAAAACGTTTCCAATAGATTCATCCGGAAAACGAGCTAATGTTTCGGGGTCCGTTACCAGACGGTAATCATTCACTCTCCGTGCCCCGGTCAAAGTTACAGTCTTTCCGGGCGCTGCACGATACACGACAGGACTGTCCGGCTGGCCGCTGTCCCGGTTGTCCAGCCTGAGCGTTTGCGGCAGCTCATACACGCCGCCATCCAGCACCACGGTTATTGTCCGGTCCATGGGGGCTTGTTCACGCTTCATTTGTCGAACCAGGTCTCGGGCTGCCCTGATTGACGCCAGGGGTTTGGAGGCACAGAATCCGGCGTTTGCGTCATTGCCTTGCGGACTGACATATATCGTTACGGTGTCCGGATTTCCCTTACAGCCATTGAGCAGGCCCGTTGCGAGCAACAGCATGCAAATACTTTGGATCAGCAAACGCAAAGAATCCTCCTTTGAGTATCACAGAGTCTTTCGAATGGACATTTTCATTCCATGGAACCTTTGCCGTTAAAATGTCCGCCCGGCGATCCAGAAACCCGCCACCCAGGTTCCGATCATGCTTCCCACGTTAGCCAGCACCAGGACCATAAAAACCTTGATGACGGAATTTTGCCAGAAGCCCTTAACGGTTTCAAGATCATCCGGCAGGGCCTTAAAGTCCGCGACGGTCGGCTTGTGGACCAGTGCCTGTACGATGCCTGCTGCAAAGCCCGCCGCGATCATAGGATTTAAGCTGGTAAACGGTGCTGCCAGGAATGCAGCCAATATCGCCAGCGGATGCGCCAGTGCTGCGGCGGTGCCGATGGCCGAAAAGATCCCGTTGACGAGGAACCAGATGTAGATATTCTCGATCCCCTGCTCCTTGCCGCCCTTGAAAAAGCTGTAGGCCAAAAGCGCACAGATCAAAACCGGTATGCCCCACTGAATAATTTTCGGCCAGATCGAGGCAGGAGGGATCCGGGTGATCTCCGTCAAGTCCTGCTCGGTATGGATGTGTTCTTCAATTCCGGGTTTATGGCCCGCGCCGACGACCGCGACGACTTTTTCTCCCGGTGCCGTGCGGATTTTTTCCGCGAGAAAGAGATCCCGTTCGTCAATCAGCCGATGTTTGATGTCGGGGTACTTTTCGGAGAATTCGGACATGAGCGATTCGAGCTGATCCTGCTTTTTCATTTCCTCGATGGTTTCCTCGTCGATTTTTTCTCCGCCCAGGCACGAAAGAAGAAGCTGGCTGAAAAGCCCCATCTTGCTCCAGAGCCCAAGGTAGCCCCAGACTCGCTTGAGTGTGACTTCAATATCCCGATCCGCCAGGACCAGCTCCGCTTCCACACGTTTAGCCGCCTCGACGCCTTCGATCATTTCCGCACCCGGCTCGACGCCGAATTTCTTTCCCAGCCGCCGGTAAAAACCCGTCATAATGAGCTGCGCGAAAAGGAATACGCCCTTGCGCTCACGCAGGACCTTGAAAATGTTCATCTTTTCCCAGGAATCCCGCTGGATGATCGACTGGTACCGTGCCTGGCAAAGCTCAACACATACCGAGTCAGGCCGGACGCTTTCCACCGTTGTGCGGACATCCTCGACGCTTTGTTTGGACACATGAGCCGTACCGACGAGGTAGACCTGCTTTTCCCCGACTTGAATTACACTTACACTATCGGGAAGCCCCGTTTCCATTTCACTCATGCGTAATTGCCTTCCTTTTTCCAGACATCAAGGATCATCTCATAGCGTTCGAGACGCATGCCTGTATAAATACAATTGCTCGTACAGAAAATATAGCCGCCGCCGGGCATTCCCTTTTCGAGGGCGTATTTGGCCGAGGCGATCACTTCTTCATCCGTGCCGGTATCCATCAGGCCGCAGTTGACATTGCCGCACAGGCAGACCTCGCCGCCGTATCTTTCTTTGATGACAGCGATATCCACTCCCGCCTGCGGATCAATCGAATGCAGGGCGTCGGGTTTGCACTGGATGATCTGATCGACAATCGGCATGATATCGCCGTCGGTATGTTTGATGGTATAGAAACCCATGTCCCGGTAGCCGGCGATTAGCTTGTCCAAATAGGGGGTCACAAATTCAGAAAACTGGTTCGGGCTCAAAAACGGCCCGTCATTGAGGCAATAATCGCTGCACAGGGCAAAGCCGTCAAGCTTGCATTTTGAACGCAGCATCTCTCCATTCGCCAGCGTGCGGTCCACCCATTGTCCGGCCTCTGTATGCAGGGCCTGGGGGCTGTCGGCCATCCGGTAGGAAAAGTCCAGCATTTCATCTCCGGGGGGGATGCCAAACGTTGCATCGCCGTGAGTCATGATAAAGTACCGGTCACCGCTTTTTTCGCGAACCGTATTGACTAATTCTGCAAAATCTTTGGGATTTCCGGTAAAAGGATGGATAAAGATCGCGTCATGCTCATAACGCTCGGCGGTCATGATATAGATATCCGCCATGTCTTCGAGGTGCAGACGGCGTTCTTTGGCCTCCATTTGGTCCCACTGCCTGTAATTGCGATGGCAGGGGCTTACCCGGCCAAAGGCCTCCATCGTAAGAAAGAATACGAGCTCAAAATGCGGAACCCGCCCGGTTATGGGTTTTCGTTCGAGAGCGGTGATGAAACGCTCTTTTGGGGTTTTCTGTGAAGCTGCCACGCTGACTGTCTCCGAAAAACAAAACGAATTTAGTACAAAGAGCAAGTTATACACAGCCGCGGCGAGGGGTCAATCATAAAACGCAATGACCGATAAAAACATATAAATCAAGACGTAAATCTGCTTGATTGAAGGCGAAAAATAGAAATATTTTGGAAAAAAGTGAAAAAATTTTCAGCAGCCTGTTGCTGATCAGGCGGGAAAATCAATAGAGTTTTCTCAGTATTTCCCCCTAACCATAGTGGCAACTTTGTAACAAAAATCAGATAAAATCCCCCTATTTTTACAATAAAGATATGTCCTATATGGAAACGTAAAATGCCTTTAAAGTCTTCTGTAGTGGAAGTTTAACAGCTTTAAAATGATATTGTTCTTGCCTATTTGGAAGTTTGTGTTACGATTTTAAGTGCCTTGACCTAAGAGATTTTTAAATCTCTAAAAGGGAGCTTTACCACGGGGGGAAGTTCCAACAGACAGAAGGTTTTTTGTAAGGCCCCTGTAACGGGGGAGAAAGGTGGTAACTCATGAAGAAAGTGATACTCTGTGTAGCCCTTTTTGTGTTGGCCGGATTTGCCAGTGCAGAACTGTATGATTGGGGGGGAAGTCCCTCTTTTTCAATTACAGATCCTCTCAATGACCAGACCGAAGACTCAAGAAACATCCAGAAGCTCTGGTATGCCTTTGCAGGCGGCAATCATTATTTCCGTCTTGATGTAGAGGGTGCTCCCCAGCAGCTGGCGGATGAATTCGCTCCTGAGTATTCCATCCATATTGATTTTAAGGATGGCGGTGCTGGGAATGCCGATTCAGATTATGTATCTATCAATCTGACCGGTATTGATGCTCTTGTGGACAGCCATTACACGCTTTTTAGTGGCTTTGGTGTGAACCATGTTCACATCTATGATCCTATCGCGGTTCCGAATCCGCCCAAATTCACAACAACGGGTCCGGATGCGGTTGAGCAAAATGGCGCCACTCTCGAGTGGTGTGTATCTTATGATGCACTTCGTACCGGTGATGGCGAATTCTGCATCTACGGTGTTACTTATGACATCGATGGTACCGGCGAGACATTTGACCTGACGGATGAACTGTGTGTATCAGTTCCTGAGCCCATGACAATGGGTCTGCTGGGCCTTGGCGGTCTTTTGATTCGTCGCAGGAAATAAGCTCCTGGTTGATTCAGGACAAGTAAATCAAAGCCCCGGTTTTCTGACGGCCGGGGCTTTTTTTATGCGCTTTAAATGTGTCCGATAATCCATGATCCCGGCCGGTCGGGGGGCAGACAGGTTTTGGGATGATAATTTCTGGCTTTGCCCGATAAAATTGCCTGTTGATTGCTGAAAACATCGATTCTGAATTTTTGTGAAATTTTCCCGGCTTTTACGGTCCCGCCTTTTGGAAAGCCTGATTTGTTTTCTATACTTTACTATGACTGACGTACGGCTTCTTTGATAACGGAATATGAAGTTACGAGTGGTTGACTCTGTTGGGCCTTTCAGGTCCTGACTCTGTTAAACTCAGGAGGCAATCCATGCGTGGTTCATATACACTACATGCAGAACTGGTCTTAGAGATCAGTGGGGCCCGTGGACCGCCGGAAAACGAAAGGGAAGAATCTTTTTTCCCTTTCGTACGGCCCTCGGGCCCAGCTCTTTTCAAACAAGGACAGGTTGATATATCCCCAAAAATCACAATATACCTCTGTGTGAGGATGCAAAATGTACCCGCCCTGTTTCCACCTGTCGCATTTCCTTTTTGCCTGTGCCTGTTTGTCCCGGCGCAGAGGCCGTCGAACCGCCTCTCTCCTCCGAACTGGTTCCATGGCTCTGCTGCCAAAAGGTGCGCCGTTTCCCTCTCCGCGGTGTGCCGGGGTCTTGTCGGTCAGGACCCGTGAAGTGTACCTGGGGGGACCGGTATGCTTCTAAAAAGCCCGTAGGATCTCTGCTGATCAAGGGGACGCAGAGATCCTTTTTTTATGCGCTGGAGATCCCCGAATCCGGATAAAAAATTTTATCAATTTTGAATTTTTGTCGAAGATATTCCTCGAATCTGCATATAATACGAGTGTGGTTTGCCGTGGCGGCAGATGTTTTTAGCCTGCCCCGGGGTTGCTCCGGTGAAGGGGCCGTTTGCAGGCCGTTTCATCCGCTGTCAAGTAAAGACGGTAATCTCATACCTGAACAAAAGGACCCCCAATTCCCCTTTTGCGCACAAGCTGTATGTACAGTTTGCAGGTGTGAAGACCCTAATGATTGGGATGATAAGTAAAGAACAAGACAAGGAGAAGACGAACAATGATACACCCATGTACTGAGGTTCGAAAGGTCAATGATGTGATTGGCTGCGGTGTTTTTGCCGTTTCCATGATCCCTGCGGGCACGATTGTGTATGTAAAGGACCCCCTTGAGATCGAAATATCCCCGTCCCGTTACCAGAGGCTCAATGGGCTCTATCGTGGACAACTGGACTGGTTTTCCTACATCGATGCGAGGGGCTGGCGGATCTTGAGCTGGGATATCGCCAAATTTGTCAATCACTGCTGCCAGCCGAATACGATCAGTACCGGTTTTGGATTTGAAATCGCAGTCAAGGACATCCTGCCCGGGGAGGAAATTACGGATGAATACGGGTTGTTCAATCTTCCTGTTGCCATGCCCTGTTCCTGCCAGGGGCCAAACTGTCGGGGGCAGGTTACCCCGGAGGACTGGGATGTACTGACAACTTACTGGGATTCAATGGCTCTCGAGGGCCTAAGGCATTCGGCCAAAGTCACCCAACCGCTGCTTGATTATATGTCGCCAGCCGAGCGGAGAGAGCTTTTTCGATTTCAGGCCGGTACAATCCCCGCACCGTCGGTGACATCGCTTCGATTTGGAATGAAAAAACGCAGTTTTACGCCGCAGCGGATTACCAGGAATGTTCAGGAGGGCACAGGGGCCGTTTGCGGTACGTCCCAGACGCTGCAGATGGTGTAATTATCGCATCTCGAGCCTGAATTTGGATTTTTTTATCTGGATTTTATGTATTAACGGGATTTTCTGTGCACTTTTTTCACATGTGAATGATTGTACCAAATTTTTCTATCTCCTTGACGTTGATACACTTCCAAGTGTCAAAATCAAAAACTCACAGGAAGCAGGCCTGAATTGCCGGATAAATGGCAATTTTTATTGACACACTATATATTGATTTTGGTATAATCATCAAACAAAGTATAGTGCAGATGAAGCTCTTTTTGAATACATTCAGATCATGAGGCCGAGCATTGAGATGCCCCTTTTGCAAAGAAGATAACGACAGGGTGATAGACTCCCGTTCGAGCGAGGGCGGTCGGGTAATCCGACGGCGCAGGCAGTGCCTTTATTGTAAAAGACGGTTTACTACCTATGAAAAGATCGGCGAGGGTTCCCGTCTGGCGGTCGTCAAAAAGGACGGTTCGAGGGTGCCTTATGATCGTGAAAAGATTGTAAAAGGGCTCCAGAAAGCCTGTTATAAGCGAAAAGTCTCTGCCGGCCAAATCCAGGAGATTGCCGACAAGATCGAAGAGGATATCTTCCAGAACTTTGAAAAAGAGGTCAGTTCAAAGTTTCTCGGTGAGTGTGTCATGCGGCATCTGCGGCAGGTAGACAAGGTGGCTTATATTCGATTTGCCAGTGTTTATCGTGAATTTGAGGATGCCGGGGAGTTTATCGATGAGGTCAGCCAGGCGATTGTGGATCCAAAGGATAAGGATCAGCCGAATTTGTTTGAAACCGAGCAGTGAACCCAAGGGACGTGAAAAGAGTCCATGGAGGGCATAAAAATGCAGCGAAAAGTCATGAAAAGCGACGCAACCATTGAGAAGTACAAACACACCAAGGTTCTTGCCAGCCTCAATCACGCACTGGTCTTGATCGATCAGCCCAATGTATTCGCGGCAGAGCAGTTTGCAGACGCGATTACCTACTATTTTTATCGGGATAAGCACGCTTCGATCATCTCGACGGACGACATTCACCTTATGATTTTAAGTGTGTTGAATGCTACGGGTTATGGCAATGCCGCCCAGGCCCTGACGGATCATCGCCTTGAGAGACGGCTTAAGAGAAATCGTCTTGAAGTCACAAATCCCCACGCAAGGGCCCCGCACAATATCCCCCATCGCTGGGATAAGTCGCGGATCGTGCAGGACCTGGTCTACTCCAGGGGGATTGAGATGGACCTGGCCAGGGCGATTGCTGCCGGGGTCGAGGAAAAGGTGTTGAACATGGAACTGAGTGAGGTTTCGACTGACCTGGTCAATGAGGTCGTAAAAGCGGAAACCGCGGCCATGCTCCGTGCGAAAGACCAGCTTCTCGCTGCTGTAGGGTGACTGGCAAAATCGCATCCAGAATAGACTTTTTTCTTTTTTTTAAACGTCCTGTAATTGCACTTCTTATCGACAGGATATCTTACCTAATTGCCCTATTTTTCCGCTTCACCTCTCGATTAGACTATACATATGCTTGACATTTTACCTCTTTTCCTGTATAATGCGTTTATTGAATCAGATCAAGTAATCATCAAAGAGGGTGAAAGGGTACAGTTTATGACGAAGTGGATTAAAGCAGTCCTTATTATAGTTTCCCTAACTTCATTTTGCTCGGGCGTTTTTGCGGACGCGATCTGGACAAATGCCAGCCCGACGAATAATTTCTGGACCAACGGAGCCAACTGGTCCGGAACACCGAATATAACCACTGCTGTACAGGTGGATCTGCTTACCCCCAATCAATGCCTCGTTGCTGACGGTATGGCCGCTGAGGCTAAAGTGGTTAAGATTGGCAATACCCTTTCTACACCCGGCACGCTCGAGATGACCGGCGGATCGCTTGAAACCAACGGTTTTTTCAAGGTCGGACTCAATTCAGATGATTCCATGGGGATTTCCAGCTTCCTCATGTCCGGCGGTACGGTCAATATTCCCTCGAAATTCTTTACGATTGCGGAGGTAGGGCTTTCACATGGATACGTGGAACTGTCCGGCGATGCCGTTGTTACGGGTGTATCAGGCTATAAAGTGGGTAACCACAACGGCGGACTTTCGACCGATCCTGCCGTTGGCGAAATGGTAGTCAAAGGCAATGCTTCCTTTTCCTGTAATGATGCACAGGTTGGCAACAATCCCGGCGGGGACGGAACCCTGACAATCAAGGAAAACGGCAGTTTTACCTGCTATGGAAATTTAACGATCGCCAAAAGTGTCGATACCGTTGGGCACATTCAGCTTGACGGCGGAACACTGAATCTTGGCGGCCTTCTGATGGGCGACGGTCAGCATTCCATGGATATCACCGATGGGATCATGATCCTGCCCGGTGACCAGACAGGGACGATAAACAGCTATAAGAATGCCGGATACCTTACAGCTTTTGGCGGGTCCGGAACGGTCTACGTAAATTATGACGGAATCAATACGATTGTTTCCGCCCAGTTCCTTGTCGTGGCTCCGGCATATAATCCTTTGCCTTCGCATACCCAGAGCGAAGTGGCCCCGGATGCGGATCTTTCCTGGATCGCGGGCAGCGGTGCTCTCCAGCACCAGCTTTACTTCGGCACCAGTCCGATTGATGTCCAAAATGCGACTCCGGCCGATCCGAGAGGTGTTTTCGTCGGCACGTTTGAACTGAATGAAAATTTGTATGACCTGCCTTTGCTCGATACGGAAACGACCTATTACTGGCGCGTGGATGAGATCAATGGTCCGGATATGATCAATGGTTTTCTCTGGTACTTTACCACCGGCGACGGCAGGGCATCCAACCCCGCGCCGCAGGATGATGAAGTATTTGTGTCTGTTTCCCAGACGCTTAGCTGGAATTCCGGCCTGGAAAACGGCGAGCACGACATCTACATCGGTACCGATCCGGTCGCTGTGCAGAACGCCACGACGGCTTCGCCGGAATATGCAGGCACCACTTCGGATAGCAGCTTTTCGCCGGAGCTGGAACTCTCGACGACCTACTTCTGGCGTGTGGACTGTGTGCATCCCGAGCAGGTCTATCCGGGCGACGTGTGGTCGTTTACGACCACAGACGCTTTTGATATTCTGCTTGACGACTTTGATCCGTACACCACGACTGTTCAGATGAAATCCAACTGGATTGACGGCTCGACAAATGGTACCGGTGCAGTGATTACGCTTGAAACCAATCCCAACAATACATACCACTACAATGCCATGCGTCTCGATTTTGACAATACTGCCTCAAATTACCAATCCCTCGCCAGGCGAACCTTTTCGCAGCCGCAGGACTGGACGGTAGGGGGGATTGAGACTCTCAGCTTCTGGTATCTCGGGCATGCCCAGGCTGAAAAACTTTATGTGGAGATATCAGATTCTTCCACTTCTGCATCTGTTTTCATGAGCGGACCCGGTATCAAAGATGATGTTTTCTGGCAGAATATCAATATTCTCCTGGTGGACTTTACCGGCATTGATTTTTCAGATGTGACCTCGATTACGGTTGGGATCATTTCCGATGCCGCTGCACAGGGCGTTGGTACGGTCTACTTTGATCAGTTTGGTGTGTATCCGCCGCGGTGTATCGATGGATACAAACCCGCCGCGGACTTTACCGGCGACTGCATTGTCGACCTTAATGACTTTGATTACCTGATGCGTTTCTGGCTGGTATCCGGTTATGATGTCACGGCCCAGGAGCCTTCGGCTGCGAACCTGGTGATGCACCTGCCGTTTGATGAAACAAGCGGAACTGTGGCGATAGATGTTTCGGGCAATAATGCTCATGGGTATCTGACCGCACCCGGTTCGGATAACTGGGATGCAGGCGGGTATGTGAATGGATGCCTGGATTTTGACGGCACCTTCTATGTTTCCGTTTTCAACAATATTCATGCCAATATGACCGCGGGCTGTACGATTTCTTTCTGGGTAAATGTTCCGGCTTCCTACGCCCAGAATGATCCGGCATTTCTCGAATTTGGTTCCGGTGAAAAGCCCGGCGGCGGGAATGATTACGATTGGAAATCCATTTCCGCAACGATCCATCCCGATGACTATACCGGCCGGTGGGTTCATTACGCCTTAGTGAAGGATGTTAACGCGGGCACTCTTGATGTCTACGAGGATGGTGTGCTGGTTGAACGCCAGTACGGTGCCGATCTGCCGCTGACCGGTGCCGCTGGGACTGTCATTGGCAAGGACCTCCACGCGAACAATTATTTCATCGGTAAGCTCGATGAGATGCAGGTGTACAGTGTGCCTCTGACGCCCGGCGAAGTGCTGTATCTTGCCCGGGGCCTGGGTGTTCAGGCCAGCCAGCCGCTTAGCCCTGCAATTTCTCCGATCGATCCCGCGGCCGATGGTGAAATGAATTTTGCCGACTTTGCCAAACTTGCTGACCAGTGGACCCGGCAAATTCTCTGGCCGTAAGAACCATTAACATGTAAAAGAAAAGTCCCGATACTTTCGATTGAGGTTACAGAATGAATAGAAGACAGTTTTTGACAAGATGTGCCCAGGCGACATTCGGCACCTGTGCAATTGCAAACGCGACGACGGCCTATGCGGGCTCCATATTCTCCAGTGAATCGCTTTCAATTCGTATGCGAAAAAAACAAACCAATCATTTTCCGGTCTTGGATAAATATGGCGATCAGTTCTCCTTTGCACTCGTAGCCGATCCGCAGCTTAGCACAGCAACTGAAATCGGATCTGTCGGCGGAACGTCCGCTACTCGATATACACAAATGATAAATGAGATCAACTCGCTGCCCCTTCGCCCTGCTTTTGCCGTGATCGACGGGGACCTCGTGAACACACCTACCAGCTCGGGAAGCTGGGATAACTTCATGGACAGGACACTCCAGCTCAAGCCGCTGCCGATCCTGGTGTACGGCAACCATGACGGTAACAGTGATACCGGCTATTACGCTACCTTCCAGGACAAGCAGGAAATCTGCAACAAGACCCGTGATTACACCTTTTCTTTCGATTGCGGCCGCTGGCATTTTGTATCTATCCCGTGTGATGTTCGTACCATTACGGATGAGCAAAATATTTTATCCTGGCTCGAAGAGGACCTTACCAAGAACCGTAACCGCCCGACCATGGTCTTTGAGCACGAGCACCTCATGCCCCAGGGGCTGACACAGCTCGAGTGGTATACGTACAATATGCCCTTCCGCACGCAGATTCTTGACAAGCTGGCGAAATACGGCAATGTGAAATATGTCGTCTGCGGGCATGTGCATAACGGCATCAAAGCTTCCTACAAAACCGCATGGACGTATCGGGGCATTAATTTCATCACGGCACCTACCTGCACGGCTTCGCGGCCTTTTGGTGAGGAATTTACAGGTTTTGAAGCCGGCATGGACCAGGAAAACGGTGACACCGGTGGTGGGTACTACATGCTCTTTGAGGTCAACAAAGACGAGGTAACCGTAAAAGCTCGCCTGGCTAATGTTCCGGATGAATATGTGTATCCCCAATCCTTCCGTCCTTACCAGGATGAAGAGCCGCTGTGGTTTAAGACCCTGACGGATCTTGTACCTGCTGCAAGTCTTGCCAACGGTTCCTTTGAGAACGAGCTTGACGACTGGTATATGCCGTATCGGTATGTCGGTGATGTCGATCCCATGTTCTTTTGGGAGGTTTCTTCGGCAAAGGCTCATCAGGGCGGTAAGGCCCTTCACATGCGAATCCGGGAAAAGTCTCAGCCCTGGGCCCAGACGGAAATGCTCGAAGTATACCAGTGGCTAAATGCCACCTCGAAGCCTGTGTTCAAGTTCAATTATCTCGTCGATGAACCTTCCACAGGCGGCGGTGGATATGCCCGTATCTTTGCATATACGAATAACACTATGAAACGCCTGTTTATGCTCGACTGGGGCGCGAGTGATTCTGAAAAGGCCCAGTCGGACAATATGGGCAAAAACTCGCTCTTTACCGCGACCGGCTCACGCGGAATACCTGAATCCTTCTTCAATATGGCCAATCAGCAGCAAGCCATGCTCTGGACACTGCCGGATACCAACAACGTATGGCACGAGCTCAAACTCGATATGCAGCAGATTTACGACGCAGTGCACGGCTCGAATGCATGGGCCTCTTTGGGAATTAACCGTTTATTCATTGCTGTGGGTGTCTGGACGCTCGAAGTGGACGGCTCAAAGAACGGCTGCTGGTTTGACGACATCACCCTCGCCCAGCAGACCGCCGGAGATACGTCCCTGATTGACGGTTCGCCGCTGACGACTTCGGGTGTGTTCAATACCACCTGGGGTATTGCGTAAAGACCGCATGATTATATCGTTTCGTTCCGGTTGACTTGCCGGGCAAGATTGCTGACCGCTTCCTTGAATACCCGGCCGCGGTGGCGGTAATCGTCGAACATGTCATAGCTCGCGCAGGCAGGGCTCATCAGGACGACATCCCCCGGTTCGCTCATCGACCAGGCGGCCTGGACGGCATCTTCGAGGGTGTTGACCAGCTCTGTTTGGCACGAATTTTTTCCGGAAAGGCAAATCGCCTCAGCAATTTTGCGTGCTGTGTTTCCGATCAGGACGGCTCCCTTGCACATGGCCGCAGCAATCTCTCCGAGTTGATAAAACTCCATGCCCTTGTCATATCCCCCGGCGATGAGGATTTTCCCTTCACTAAATCCCTCAATCGCGGCGATGGTGCTTTCCGGGGTCGTTGAGATGGTGTCGTTGTACCACCGCACACCTGCGATGGTATCGACCAGTTCGAGGCGGTCTTCGAGCCCGGTAAAACGGTCCAGTGCCATGATTAACCGTTCTTCCTGTACCTTGAAGGATCGCGCAACCGCAAGTGCACCGGCAAGGTTGATCTGGTTCATTTTTCCCGCCAGCCGAAAAACATCCAGGTATTCATCTCCTACCTGCTCGGGGTAGTATAATTCGCACTTTCGTCCCTGTTCCTGCGCGTATTTTTTGTACCATTGCACGGATTGAACATCCTGGCCGTTAAAGATGGAAACACATCCTCGTTGGCCGTCCTGGAAGCGGAACAGGTTTTCCTTTGCGCCGATGTAGGCTTCGAGGGTACCGTGCGCATCGAGATGATTGGGCGTGACATTGGTGACCAGTGCGACGCGGGCGGATTTTTCAATATGGGCAAGCTGTTCCAGCTGGAAGCTTGAGAGCTCCAGTACTGCGAGCGTTTTTTCATCAAATTCGTCGAGGGCCGCCAGCAGGGGCCGCTTGCCGATATTGCCGCCAAGGTGGACCTTGTTGTACTCGATTCCATCCTGGCCGATCCCCGCTTCAAGCAGGCAGGCTGTCAGGGCCGTGGTCGTACTTTTGCCATTGGAGCCGGTAATCCCGACAATTTGACCCGGGAACAGCTCAAAAAACAGCTCGATTTGCGAAGTGATGAATTTGCCCGCCTGTTTCGCTGCTTCTACGCAGGGATTGCCTTCGCGGATGGCAGGATTTACGATGACGATATCTGTATCCGGACCGGTGAAGTCTTCTTCGCAGTGCTGCCCGAGGTGATACTCCGCCTGCACGCCGTCCCTTGTGAGCTGCTCAATCGTGTCGGCAAGCTTCTCGCGGGGTGCCATATCCGTTACGGTTACATGGCAGCCGCTTTGCCAGGCGAATTTCGCTGCATCGGCCCCGCCGCCGAAACGGCCCAGGCCCATAATCAGTACTCCCTTACCCCTGAAAAAGGAACGGTCCATACGAACCTCCAGCGTTAAAACCATGCAGCCGTCAGGATATCGTTTTCTTTATACGGCCCGGGCCAGTTCTTCCTTGGCGTCGATTACGGCCTGCTCGATGCACTTTTCCCAGTTGTCGCCGAATTTATCCTTATATTCCTCACGCTCATAGGCGTAAATGATCGACCGGGAGGCGTTGATCAGTGCCCCGGTCCCGTCCGAGTTACAAAAACGCATGCAGTCTTTCGCCGATGCGCCTTGGGAGCCAAAACCGGGCACCAGCATCCAGACTTTGCGGTATTTATCGCGAAGGCTTTCCACCGCGTCGCCCGCGGTACCGCCGACAACCATGCCGACGTTGCTGTAGCCACTGGATCCGATACGCTTATTCTGCATGGCGATATCAAAAACGACCTCGCTGAGCTGTTCGTACCATTTTTTACCGGTTGCATCGGCAAAATTCTGGAGTGGATCTGCTGTGGGATTACTTGAGCGTACCCAGACGAATACGCCTTTGCCCTGATCGCTGGCCATGTCTGCGAATGGAATGATTCCCTCAGAGCCGGCGAAACCGTTGACCGTGATCGCGTCGGGTGTGATGACGTCTTCCAGACCTGTGTACTCCGGATTTTTGAGATGAGCATCTGCGTAACACTGGGCGGTATGCCCGACATCGCCGCGTTTGACGTCACCGAGAACCTCCAAACCGAGGGCATCCGCCTCGGAAATCAGGGAAAAATACGTTTCCAGTCCTTCCCAGAGATACCGCTCAAAATACCCTATATTAATCTTGACTGCACAAACATGCGGTGCGACCACGCGCAGGACACGTGTGGAAAAATCAAAAAGGGCGTCTACAGAGGCCCCGACATCGCTTGCGTCATTCATATGCTTATGGCTGCGGATTTGCTCCGGAAGCCGTGCGTAAACAGGATCGAGCCCGACGCAAAGAGGACTGCCCTTGCCCCGAACTGAATCAAAAAGTCTATCTCCAAAATGACTGGCCACTGTTGCTCTCCTTCCTGCATAAATAAGGGGCTTTCATCAGCCCCGAAACTTTCAGCTTTCACATTTTGTAAACTCCCACTATAATACCCACCCGTTCCGCAGGCAAATGCTATTTGGGGACTTTTCAAGATATTTAATGCCCCAAAATGGTGTGAAAAATTAAAAAAACTGTAAAAAATTAAAAAAACCGGTCCATAATGACACAACAGAAAAAGAAAAGCAAAAAAACACTCGATTTTCTCATTTTTCTCATGGCAGCGGCCGTCCTGGTGCTGATTCTTCTGAACCTGCTTTTTTACACGCCAAAGTCTTATCAGCCCCAACAGGCCGATCCCGAGGAGATTTCGCCCTATATCACTCACCGCCTGGGCCCGGACCTCTACGAGAAGCTCCAACTGGACAGGCCCTTCGAGATCCTCGTCGAACAGCAGGGGATTAACGACATCCTGGCCCGGTATACCTGGCCGGCCAGGACCGGTTCTGTGACCATCGATCAGCCGGTCACTGCGATTGATCCCAACGGCGTGGCTGTGATGGCAAAAGTTCGCTATATGAAAATTCCGATGTTTTTGACCGTAAATGCCAATCCTCAGCTTTCTGCGGATCCTGAGAATCCGGAAAAACAAGTGCTCCGGTTCAATCTTCAGGCTGTCAAGGCAGGCAAACTGCCCGTAACCGCCATCGCGAAGATGATTATCGCCTCGGCGATTGAGGATGAAGCACAGTACACGCAAAAAAAACTGGATGCGAATCCAGCCGATCCCCTCGAAAAAATCTATCTTGAAAAATACCTCCAGACGCTGGCGGCCCTAAAGCCTGCCCTGATTGATAACGAGCCGATTCGCCCGGTTTTCCCCATCAAAAAGGGCAAAACTCTCCGCCTGGATGCGATAGAAATGAATCGTAATTATGCACAGCTTCGCTTTTCACCTGTGCAAGAATAATTCAATTCTCAGCCTTTGCCCCATTCGGTCCAGGGGTTCTCGGTTAGATATACATTGTAATACCGCTTGTCCCCGGTCACTTCCTGTCCGGTCCAGTCGGGCAGATCAAATACCTGGTTCTCATCCTCCAGTTCTACTTCCGCCAGAACCAGTCCTTCGTTGTTACCGTGGAATTCATCGACTTCCCACAGCATGCCCTGTTCCTCAATGGGGTATCGTACCTTTTCAATGATTCCCCCGCTGCACATCAATTCAAGCATTTCTCCAGCGTCTTTGCCGGGAATCTCGAACTCATATTCCGGGCGAACCAGGCTGCCGTTTATACCCTCCCCTTTGACGGTCAGGTACCCTTTGTCTCCGACCAGCCGTACGCGGACCGTCCGCTCTTTGTCCCGGCAAAGATATCCCTGTTTCATCAGGATGCCGGAATGTTTGCCTCGCCATCCGTCTCCGGTGACCCGGAATTTTCGTTCGATCTCAATACCCATTGAGGTTCCTCATCTTAAAACTTATTCAATGCCTCTTAGCATCTTCAGGCCCCGGACATAGTTGACATTTTCCCGCCGCTGGATACCGAGCTCCTGGACCATGGCCCATGCCTGGGCCTCGTCGGTATGCTCAATCGAGGCGGTAAAATACCGGCTGCCTTCGATCTCGATCTTTGCCCGTTCCGCAGTTCCTCCCAGCAGGGCGTAGCCTTGCCGCTGCTTATGGACACGCAGCGCGTTGACACCCCCGATCTTTCCCATCAACTCGGCGAATTTCGTCTCGTCGAGCTTTTCCCGAACTGCGGGGCCGTCCACACCCCATGCGGCGTATAGCTGTTCGATATTGCCCGGTGTGAGCTTAAAATTTTCACGCATTTCCAGCTGCCAGTGCTCGAGACCGTTTCGATTCACACCGGCGAGTCTCTTGATCTCCAGCCGGCCCCAGCGGATTTTCACATTTGCATCGCTTCCCTCGCGGAGAAAATAGACCTCATGGCTCTCGATTTGCTGCTGCGGTTCCATACCTTCAAACAAGTCGTAAAAATCCTCCTGTTCGCTGAAGATACGCCACTCCCAGCGGGCGCCTTCCCTGCCGAAAACCACACTCATCACAATCCCCCGGTATGTATCGTCATTATCTTCATTTTATACCAGTATAGCGGATTGATTCACAAAGTAAACGCTTCTGTATGAATCTGTCCTTTTCGCATTCCCATATCGAGCAGCAGGGCCCGCGTTTGGTTCATCATCGCCCCGGGACCGCAGAGCATGACCTGGTCCTCTTTGCAAACCGGGCCGATCATTTCATCGAGCATCTCCCGGCTTAACCGCCCGTGATGAAACCCTTCCTGCTGCTCACCAGTCAAGGTTATAAAAACAGTTAAACCCGCAAGTTGCTGTTTCATGCCTTCAATTTCTTCTGCATAGAAGAGATCATCAGCCTTGCGGATGGACCAGATCAGCACGATTTGACCGGGGTATCCCTGCTTTGCAAGGGTCCTGAGATTGCTCATGATCGGGGTGATGCCCACGCCCCCGGCGATGAGGACAAGCCGTTCATCTTTGACGCCTTTAAGTATCCAGTCTGTCCCGAACCGGCCGAAAGGCCCTTCAAGCGTGGCCCTGTCGCCTTCCTGCACGGAATCAATACGGGTCGTGTAATCACCGCTCTTTTTAATCGCAAGATGGACTTGTTCACTGTCCGGCTGCGAGCAGACCGTAAACGGGTGTTCCTGTTTGCCGAGTTTGCCACTCAAAAATCTCAGAAACACGAACTGCCCGGCCTTCAGTGCCAATCCTTTGCCTTTGCAGGGTGAAAAAGCGATCTCATATACTCCGCGTCCCACTTCCCGGCAGCTTTGCACCTCCCACTGCGGCAGCAGCATCGGCCGCAGGAGCTTAACCCATATGAACAGCCCAGCATACAGGATACACATTGCTGTAAATATCCAGAATACCGCTCCCCGCTCGGTAAAATCACTGCCCAGAATATATGCATGCACCATCACCAGTACAACCAGTACAAATGCGCAGTCATGTACGCGCCGCCAGTTTTCGTAGCGCATTTGCAGAAATCCCCGCCAAAGGGTTGTCACGACGATCAGCACCGCGATAACGATTCCAAGAAACCCGAGCCCCTCGGGTATCAGTTCCCAGCGTATTGCTCCAAGCTCTACGGCCTCGGGGGCGTACAGCACCAGCGGATGCAAAACCGCCGCACACATCGCCCCGGCGCCAAGTACGGCATGTGTTGCCAGCAGCCGATCCACTCCAAAGACTCGGTCCAGGAACAGGATCCGTCCGCTTAGCCCAAACTGCCAGAGGAACAAATACGCCGCCAGCAGTCCCAGCACCTTTCCCGCGGAATACACACCGGCTCCGCCTTTGCCCATCAGCCAGACGTACTGTTCGTATTCATGTGCCCCCATATACAACACGTACAACAGCCCCGCGGCAAACGCGATGCCTAAAATCCATTGCCAGGTATTTCGCGTTTTTCCGTTCATGACTGCCCCTCCTCAATGCCGTGCCAGTAGCTGTAAATCACCTGGCCAATCGGGATTTTTGCCAAAAGGATCAGGTTGTCCGCCAGTGTAGATCCAAACACGATATCCCAGAAGGTAAGCTTGACCGGGTGAATTGTGATCGAGAAATACGTCATCGTGATAATGCCCGCCACCACCGTTACAATATTAAACACATACGCCCACCGCCACAGCCGCGGCCGGTTGAACATCCACGGCAGGACGAAGGTGGTTACGACTCCGAACATCACCGGTATCGTATTGAATGCCATTTTGGGGGTATGAATCTTGATATGCAGCAGCAGCCCGCCAAGGCTGAGTAAAAGCAATGCCCAGATCGGCCCTCTCAATTCTCGACGAAACCACATCGCCGCCCCTTTCGCTTAAATTCACTTGTAACCAAATTTCTGCAAAGTCCTCATTTGTTTCCCAATCATACTTATTATACAGGTTTCCGGCAAGAACTTTTTCAGTGTATTCATGCCCAAAATCCGCGCATAAAAATAGGCAGGGGAAAGGAGGGCACCCCTGCCTTAAGAAGAATAGAGGAACTAAATGGTTACCATTAACAAACTACTTACGTCTCGGAAGATACACCGTCATGCCAAGACCCAGCAGTGCGATCATACTCGGCTCAGGTACTACGTCATTCGCACCGGAACCGCCGAACGAGATTACCATGTCATTGTAATCTTCATCGTACCAGTTCGTATTCACACGCAGGTCTTCAAACGCGAGCCATGCAAACCCGTCCGGTGTATTGAAACTCAACGCATGGGCCACTTTCTTGTCCGTTCCCTTGTTCAAACCGGATTGCGTATAAAAGACGCCGCCGCGCGACTTTGCCGACGAGTCAATGTAAAACCCAAACTCCGAGCCCATTGCGACCTTATGCGAAGGATCGATCCACGCCAGGCCCTGGGCTGCGTCAAAATACACCTCCACCGAAGCACCGACATTCGCCGAACCGGCAAACAACTCAAGCTTGCTGCCGGGATTCACCACGTCATAAATACCCAGGCGATTGGTGTTCTTATACCCCGCATCTTCGAGGTGAATCCGCGCGGTAAAATCCGTCTGGCCGGGCTGCAAGGTCCACGTGGTCTGCCCGTCTGGACAGAAACTGTCGTAGGTGTCATCGCCCAGGATGTCACCCAGTGAGACCGTTCCCGCAGAACCCAACGCCAATGCACCGAAACAAATACTGATAAACAATACAAACAGTTTTCTCATATGCACCCCCCAAATAAAGTGCTTTTCAATTAACCCTCATCTTCAGCCAATTTCTGAAAGGTCCGGTAACACAACGATGGTTATCGGTCCTAAAGCACTTTCTTCCCCCGGGCTCAAAATGTCGATACCGCGAGCCGGTACATTGACCCGCGATCGATCATAAATTATACAAAACCCGAGTGATGAAACCAAACTTTCGCCTTGATATCGTCAACTTTTTCGCAAAATCGATTTCTCTGTATTTGGGGCCGGTTGATTATCGGGCCGGGGGCGAATTTTTTTCTCCCATGACAATCCCGCTTTTTGCGTTATAATTCTGTTATGAGAACGTTGGGCCAAAACAAAAGATTGCTGCTGGGTATGATTTCAGTCATTCTGCTTGCCGCGGGAGGCTGCGGGAATTTGCCCGGCAAGCCCGGTTCAGGCAATCGGCCATGGCCCACGGAAAAATGGCAGACCAAAGAGCCCCAAAAACTGGGCCTCGATTCGGACAAAATCCTCGAAACCGAGCTGTACCTGCTCCAGTATCCCACGCAGGCCTTTGTGCTGATCCGGCACGGCTATATTGCCCATGAGGGCTATTACAACGGATTTACCGCCGAGGATTCTCACGATTCCTATTCCATCGCCAAGTGTTTTACCTCCGCTGCGGTCGGTGCAGCCATACAGGACGGCCTGATTCCTTCTGTCGATACGCCTCTTAGCGAGTTTATCCCTGCCGATGAGGCCAATACGCCCGATCCGGGTTTCTATCGTATGATTACTGTCGAGCACCTTTTGACCATGACCTCGGGTATTGAGTACTCCAACCGCGAGGATTATCCTGAAATGAAGCAGGAGCACAACTGGGCGTCTTACGTTCTCGCCCGGCCGATCCCTCACAAGCCAGGCACCCACTGGAAGTATAAGGCGGACCCGACGCTGGTTTCCGCGGTGATTTCCCGCGTGACGGGCCAGAATATGTTCGAATACGCTCAGTCCCGCGTTCTCGATCCCATCGGCATCCGGGAGATTCGCTGGGAGGCGGACCCATCCGGCCAGACCAGCGGAAATGGTGACGTATATACCACCGCACGAAACTTCGCCCGTTTGGGGTATCTTTACCTGAATCACGGCACCTGGGACGACAAGGCCATCCTGCCTGCCGAGTATGTCATGGCTTCTATCGCCCCGACACAGATCGAAGAACGCCTTTCCTGCGACTGCTGGAGTGAAACGCCGGTCCGAATTCCCGAGGGGAAAACACCGGAATACGGCTATTACTGGTGGTGCCGGAATTTGCCCGGTGTGCCCGCTGACGCCTATTATGCCTTCGGCGGCAAGGGGCAGTTCATCCTTGTAATCCCGTCGCTGGATATCGTCGCAGTCCGCCTGGCCGATGAGCACCTACGCAGCGATAAGGTCGTTTTGCCGGAATTTGCACGGCTGGTCGCCCAATCGGTCCTGCCGTAGTTTTCCGTTTTTCGGCGGATTTTCGTTTTTTCTGGAAATTTCTCCCGTGTTTTTGTACGATATTTCAAAAGCTGTACTCTCTTTTCGGAGCTGAAACTTATGACCGAAATTATGCTCGTCGCCCTTGGCGGGGCCTGCGGGGCCCTTAGCCGCTGGGGAATTACGAAAGTCGCTCACAACCTGCTGGGCCATGGATTTGCCTGGGGTACCTTTGCGGCCAATATGATCGGCTGTTTTATCCTCGGTCTGCTCATGCACTTTGCCGTCGCAACCGACCGCATCCCCGCGCATCTTCGCCTTGCCGTGGGGGTGGGCTTTTTGGGGGCGCT
>CAYVUI010000007.1:0-25971 GCA_964454745.1 uncultured Pirellulales bacterium
GTGATTCTCCGGTCACTGGGCCTTGAACAGCCCCCCATAGCGGGAAAGCTGTACCGAATAATCCGGGAATATGATGGTGTCGCCGCAAAGCTTGCGCTTCTCTATTTTGCCCACGGGAAATCCTACACCGGTCAGGAAATGGCGGAGATCCATCTGCTCGAACCGATGCCCATCGTCGAGCGGATATTGCATGAGATTTACCAACTTGCCCGCCCTGCCGGACCGGGCGAGTTTACCCTCCGGGCGTACCTGCTTGGCAAAATCGACCTGACCCAGGCCGAGGCCGTTGCCCGGCTTGTCGCCAGTGCCAGCAAGGTCCACCTCAAGGCCGCCCGGGAATTGATCCGCGGCAGTCTGAGCAGCGAGATCGACGCGCTGCGAGATCGAATGCTCGAACTGCTTAGCCTGATCGAAAGCGGGCTGGACTTTTCGACCGAAGAGATCGAGATCATCCCCCCGCAGCAGGCCGCCGGGCAGATTCGCCAATTGATCGATCAGATCAACTCGATTCAAAGCGGCCCCGTTGAGCAGGAACGCAACCTCAATCTGCCCTGTGTCGCCCTTGCCGGCCCGACCAACGCGGGCAAAAGCACGCTTATGAACCACCTGGCCGGCCGGCAGCGCAGTCTCGTCTCCGATACTACCGCCACCACGCGGGACATCCTCGCCGAAACCGTCAAGCTGCCCGGGCAAAGCTGCGTCCTTTTGGACTGCGCAGGCATCGCCGGGGAATTCACGCCCGGTCAATCTTCGTTTAGCGAACTGGACAACCGCGCCGCCGCACTGGCCAAAGCCGCACTCGATCAGTCCGACCTGGTCCTGTTGTGCATCCCCCCTGCCTCTCGTATCCGCACCAACTTTTCCGCCCTGGCCCCATGGGTCCGCGGCAAGCCGTATTTCCTCGTTCAGACCCAGTGCGACCTTCAAGATACCCTGTCTCTCGAAGAAGACCCCGCGTTTACAAAACTCGCTGCCGGTGCAGACCGCAGCTTTTCCATCAGCGTTAAAAAGGATACCGGAATCCATGAATTGACCGAGGCCATGGACCAGTCCCTGGCCGAGATGCGCAGCTTTGGCAAGGCGGGCAATCCCTTTTCCGTGGTCAACAAACGCCACCGGGAGGCCCTGGCCGGGGCCGAAAAAAATCTGATTCAAGCGGAACTGGAGATACAAAACCACGCCGAGGAAGCGGCAGCCATGTACCTGAGGCACGCCTGGCAGATTCTGGGCTCCGTGGGGCATGAAAATCCCACAGAAGAGGTACTCGGACGCATTTTTTCCAGGTTTTGCATCGGAAAATAGCCGATACACCCCATAACCGGACAAAAAATCGACTGTTTACACGGAGCGAAACCATGGCCGATAATACCACGAAAACTACGCAGCAAGAGCAAACCGAGGACGCAAAACAGTTCCTGCCTCTCGCGGAGAAGGCCCACGGGATTAAGAATATCCTCCAGGCCATCAAGGGCGGCATGGATGTTGTCGACCGCAGCCTGACAAGCAAAGATATGGCCCGGGCCAAACGGGCGTGGGAAATCCTCAAGGAAAATATCGTCCTGATTAATGACCTCGTCGCGGATATGCTCAAATTCACCCGGCAAAGTGACCTGCTGCTCGAACGCTGCGACCTCAACCAGATGGTCTCTACCGTGGTTCACTCCCTGCACGTCAAGGCACATGAAAAAGACGCCGAGTTGACTCTTCAGGTCGACGACTCGATCCCGGTATTAAAGCTAGACATTGCCCGGATCAATGACGTCGTACTGAACCTGATTATTAATGCCATCGAAGCGGCGGAACAGGGAAAAGGCAAGATCGACATCCGAACCCGGTTTGACAGAGAAGCCCGCACGATACTCCTTGAAGTGGAGGACAACGGCCCGGGAATTGAAGATGCCCATGCGGTTTTTTTGCCGTTTTATTCCTCGAAAAAAAGTCATGGGACCGGCCTGGGCCTGGCGATCTCCAGGAAAACCATCGAGCAGCATAAAGGAACTGTCGAGGTACAAAGCGAGCCCGGTAAAGGTGCGCTTTTCACGGTAAAAATCCCTGTTTGAGCTAAAGGCCCACCTTAAATAGGTAAAGTATATCCGGTTATGAAACATAAATTGCAACTCTTGCTATCTGCCATCCATATCCATTCCTTAGAGCTTTTAAATAATAAAGATATAAATGGTCAACTATAATTAGTTAGATAAAATATTTAACATTTCACTTGCATTAGACTCACTAAAATCTTATAATAGAAAAGTGGATGGAGGGGGTGATTTTCCCCTCAAAGCAACACATCAAGGACGTTAAGCAGTACACGGCTCTTTTTGAATTTTGGGATAAAGTAAATGTGCAGGGAACCTGAATGAAAGGAGGGAGACAACAGGCTTTTATCGTAATCGCATGATGCCCCTGAATCGGTCATGGGCACATAATTTTTAATTCTCTATGGAGGAGAATCGGAAAATGAGAAAGAATATTTTTGTTGTATTGGCAGTAATCACACTTCTTACCGGTATGTCCATGGCAGTACAGCGCCACTGGATTTCAACCGGGTCAACCGACTGGTTTGACCCCGCCAACTGGAACGCAGCCGGCGTTCCCGGAGCCGGCGACACCCCCAGGCTGGGCGTAAATGATAGCAAGGGCATTCCGACCGTCTGGCCGGTCTATAACGGCGACAACTCCGCCAGCCCGACAGACGGCGCCTTTTTGATTGGTAAGGTCCGTAATGCACAGTTCACCATGCAAAGCGGCCTGATGGTTCACCAAAGCTGGGTGAACATCGGAAACGGCACGGCCGGTATCAAGGGCGAATGGTTCCACAACGGTGGCACATTTGACAACCTGACCGCTGGAACTCAATTCACCGTAGGTGACAGCAGCGAGGGATACCTCGAAGTAACCGGCGGTTCCCTTCAGGCCGGTTTTCTGCGCGTCAGCGGTAACGCCGGCGGAAGCGGGAATGTATACCTGACAGGTACTGGTGAAATTATCGCCGGACTGGCAAGTATTGGTATTGTAGGCGATGGCTCCATGACGATGGACGCAGGTCTCTTTGATGTGGATACCACCCTGACGATGGGGGACGCAACGAACAGCACTATCGGTTCGCTGTTCCTCAACGGCGGCGAGATCAAGGCAGACAACCTGGTCTTCTCCACCGCGGGAAGTTCCATCGATGTCGCAGGCGGCACCATCAAGCTTTACGACGACCTGACAACTGATGTGGATACATGGATCAGTGACGGAAATCTCTATACCAGCATTCCGGGCAACATTGTTGATTATTATCTGGAAGAGGATGGAGATATCGTAATCTATTCTGTTCCCGAGCCCGCAACCCTGGCCCTGCTGGGGATCGGTGGTGTGCTGCTGCGTAAGAGAAGCTAAGCACATTTATACTCAATGTACCTGTAAAGGGCTGCCGCAAAGGCGGCCCTTTTTTCTGCGCACAATTCATAAAAAAACCTGTGACCCGCTTTCGCAGGCCACAGGCTGACACAAAGTTTATATACTCCTGCCTTTACATAACTCCCGGCAGGTCTGTGGGACTCATTACTCGGCTTCAAACTCAGCATCGATCACATCATCGCCGCCCTTGCGCTTGGGCTCTTCCGGCTGAGGCGGTGTCTGTACATCCGGGCCAGCGCCAGCCGGACTTGCCCCGTCCCCGCCGCCGGCGGCCTGCTGCTTCTTGGCTGCCTCTTCGTACAGAATCTTGCCCAGTTCCTGGGAAGCAGTTCCGAGGTTTTCCATCGCCTTTTTGATCGCGTCGGCACTGTCACCCTTGATCGCTTCTTTTAGGTTATTCAAGGCAGACTCGATATTGCCGCGTGTATCGCTGCCGACCTTCTCGCCGTGCTCCTTGAGCGTCTTTTCGGTCGAGTACACCAACTGGTCGGCCTGGTTCTTCATGTCCACGAGTTCACGTCGCTTCTTGTCTTCTTCCGCATGCGACTCGGCATCGGTTTGCATCCGCTTGATCTCGTCTTCACTGAGCCCGGAGCTGGATTTAATCTCGATCGACTGCTCCTTCCCGGTTCCGAGGTCCTTGGCGGACACATGCAGAATCCCGTTGGCATCAATATCAAACGCAACCTCGATCTGCGGCATTCCGCGCGGAGCCGGCGGGATATCGGTCAACTGGAACCGGCCCAGTGTCCGGTTGTCATTGGCAAACTCACGCTCGCCCTGGAGTACATGAATATCCACACTCGTCTGGCTGTCGGCTGCGGTAGAGAAGACTTCCTTCTTACTGGTCGGGATCGTCGTGTTCTTCTCGATCAGCTTGGTCATAACACCGCCAAGGGTTTCGACCCCCAGCGACAGCGGTGTAACGTCCAGCAGCAGGATATCCTTCACTCCGGCGTCGCCGGCGAGAACCGCACCCTGGATCGCCGCACCCAGCGCAACCACTTCATCCGGGTTGATGCTCTTGTTGGGGTCTTTTCCGAAAATGGTTTTGGCGATTTCCTGGACCTTGGGGATACGTGTCGATCCGCCGACAAGCAGGATTTCCGCAATCTCATTGCTCGACAGGCCGGCATCGCGAATCGCAGCCTGGCAGGGTGCCTTGAGCCGGTCGAAAATATTCTCCGCAAGCGACTCGAACTTGCTGCGGGTCAGGCTTACCTGCAGATGCTTGGGACCCGAGGCGTCTGCGGTAATAAACGGCAGATTCACGTTGGTCTCCACCTGGGAGCTTAGCTCAATCTTGGCCTTTTCCGCCGCCTCTTTCAGACGCTGGTGTGCCATCGGATCCTGACGCAGATCAATGCCTTCGGTCTTCTTGAACTCATCGGCAAGATAGTTGATCAGAACTTCGTCAAGGTCATCACCTCCGAGGTGGGTATCACCATTGGTGCTGAGTACCTCAAAGACGTTGTCGCCGATATCAAGGATCGAAACATCAAACGTACCGCCGCCAAAGTCGAAGACAGCAATTTTCTCGTTTTTCTTCTTCTCCAGGCCATAAGCCAGTGCCGCAGCGGTCGGTTCATTGATGATCCGCTCTACCTGCAAACCTGCGATTTTCCCTGCGTCCTTGGTCGCCTGGCGCTGGGCATCGTTAAAATAAGCGGGTACGGTAATCACCGCCTGCTCAACGGTCTCGCCAAGGTAATCTTCCGCGGTCTTCTTGAGATCCTGAAGTATCATCGCGGAAATCTCCGGCGGGGTATAGGTTTTGCCCCGAACATCTACCTTAACCAGTTCTTCCGAACCGCCGGTAATCTTATAAGGAACCATCTTCTCTTCCGATGCCACCTCGCTGTGGCGGCGGCCCATAAACCGCTTGATCGAAAAGACGGTATTCTCGGGGTTAGTCACCTGCTGGTGTTTTGCGATCTGACCGACCAGCCGCTCTCCCTTGTCCGTGAAACCCACCACGGAGGGAGTCAGCCGCGATCCGGAGGAATTGATCAGCACCTTCGGGGCTGAACCTTCCATTACCGCAACAACCGAGTTCGTTGTTCCAAGGTCTATCCCGATAATTTTAGCCATTGTGTTGCTCCTAATAGATAAACACGTCATCGTCACATTTTCAGCTAAACTAATGTGCAAAGGCTGTGCCACAGAAGCCAAACAATCGCTAAGTACATTATATACAAGGAGATAACTATTTGCTGGAACATGCCCCCTCCCTGTCAGCATGGCAGTTTGGCAGGATAAAAGCCCATTGTGACCGACAGGAGCCACGGGGAGAAGTAAAACAAGGAAAAACGCCCTGGATGCTCTTAATTGAGACTTAAACGGTCGCGGATGATCTGCGCACGCTTGATGTCGCGGTCATCGGGGCCAAGTGTCTTACCGGAATTGACCTGCAAATGAGCCGGCTGGGTCAGCATGAACAGCTCATTAACCGTTGAAATCGGGATGTTTTCGATCCGCTTCAGGTTCACCCCCATCCGCAGATTGCTCAGCAAAAACAGCGCCTCCTGCGAACTGATCATCCGGGCACTTCGCAACACCCCCAGGGCCCGCTGGATTTTATCCTCCAGAAGCTGCTCTTTGGAATGCAAAAGCTCCTGGCGAGCTAATAGCTCATACTCGCGAATCTTGGGCACCACTACCTTGCCAAAATTATCCAGGATCTCCTGCTCAGAATAACCCAGTGTCACCTGGTTGGACAATTGGAAAAAATCGCCGATGGCCTCGGTACCCTCGCCAAAAAGCCCGCGAACGGTCATATTCGTATCCCGGGCGGCATGAACGAGCTTGTCAATCTGGCCGGTCATCTTCAGCCCCGGCAGATGCAGCATTACCGAAACCCGCATCCCCGTGCCCACATTGGTCGGACACGCCGTCAGATATCCATAACGCTCACTGAATGCAAAATGCACCTTTTTCTCCAGCAGATCGTCATACCCGCGAATCTGCTTGTAGCATTCGTCGAGTTGAAGACCCGTGCGGAAGACCTGCATCCGCAGGTGATCCTCTTCGTTAATCATCGCCGTAAACTGCTCACTGGCGGCAAAAACCACGCCCCGCGGCCCTTTGCCTTTGGCATGTCGCGTGGAGATCAGGTGGCGTTCGACCAGCAGGTCACGATCCAGCGCAGAGGCCTCATCCACATCCAGGAAGTAAATCTCTTCGCCGATATTGAGATCAATCATGGCACTTTTCAGGATGTTCATGACTTCCCGCTGGCGTGTTTCACTAAGCGTGGTTAAAAACTCATAGCTCTCGAGGTTCCGCGCCAGTCGAATCCGAGACGAAATAATCACATCACAGCAGGGACCGGTCCCCTCGAACCATTTGCTGATATGTCTGCTCAGATCGTTGGGTTTCATTTCTGTTCCTGCAGCTCCTGGATCTGGTCCCTCAGGGACGCAGCCTTTTCATAATCCTCATCGCGAACCGCGGTATCGAGCTCTTTTTGGAGTTTTTGTATCTCCATCTGGAGGCGAGCCACTTCCGGAACCGTATCGGGCACCTTGCCGGTGTGTTCGCTGTGACCGCCCTGCGAGGTCTCAATGATTGTATCCAAATGATCGCCGAAAATCTCGTAATCTTTCGGGCACCCAAGCAGGCCGTCTTTCTTAAACTGCTCAAACGTCATTCCGCAATCCGGGCAAACGAGCCCCTCGGTGGCTTCATCCAGCTCAGATTCCGGACCATCACTGCCCTGAACCGCCAGCAGTGTACTCAAAAGCTCGTTAATCGGGATCTGGTTCTTGACCGCGACTCCCTGCTTTTGCGCACATTCCTCACACAGGTGCGTTTCAATCCGCTGACCGCTTTGAATCTCAGTAATATGGATCGTTGCCGTATTTTTGCAGCATTGACATTTCATAATAAAACCTCTCTATATGGGTATTATATCAGACCTTATAGGGCATATCGACAAAAAAAACAACCAACTATAGGGTATTATCTGCGGTGATAATGACTTTTTGTTCTGCTTTTTTCTGCGTTATCCCAAACTACTAATTTATGAAAAATCAGTAGTTGATAAAGCCCATCTACATACACGGAATTGTAAAGAAAATGATCCCTCTTAGCATACTGCCTCTTAGACCTATTCTTTCTCCCCCAGGCGCTGTTTGACCTTCTCAAAAACAGACGATGGGATCAGCTTCGATACATCGCCGCCTAAAACCGCTACCTCGCGAACCATTGTGGAGTTCACAAACCCATATTCCTCGCTGGTCATCACGAAAACCGTCTCGATCCCCGCCACGGAACGGTTGGTCATGGCAAGCTGAAACTCGTACTGCACATCGGTAAGGTTACGCAGGCCGCGCAGCATCACGTCGGCCTGGATTTGTTTGGCAAATTCCACCGTCAGGCACGCATAGCTGGCCACCTCAACCCGGGGCATATCCGTTACCAGCTCGCGGATCATCTCGACCCGCTGGTCCTGGGTGAACAGTTCCTTGCCTTTGAGCGGGTTTTGCCCCACCGCAACCACCAGCTTGTCAAACAGCTTGACCCCGCGCTGGATCACGTCGAGGTGACCGTTGGTGATCGGGTCAAATGAACCGGGGAAAATCGCTGTTACCGCTTTATGCTTCATAGAACACTACCTTACGAAACTGCCTCCATCGACTCAAGAATCAGCTCTTCCAAATCTTTGGCCCCGTTTTCCACGGCGAGCTGGTTCATAAAATACTCCGCTGCGGCAAAACGCCGCTGGGCCAGTTCCCGAACCGACGCAAAACGAAAACTCTCCTTGAGCCGTGCCTGCCAGTAGCGGTAATCGATCTTCCGCTTCCAGCTTACCAGGGCATCGCTGGCCCCTTTGCCGTGGATGACATACCGGCGAAATTCATTGAAAATCCCGATCGCCCCCATATCGTCCAGGTTCCTAGCGTCCGCAAGAATCATCGCCTCAGGCATCCTCGTAAATCGGTTGTGCGATTCAAGGATAATTTTATTGATCTTATCAATCCGCAGACCCTGGATCGACCCGGCCAGGCGGTCGGTCACGATCTGCGTGCTGAAATCCTGAAGCTCGCTGTAGCTAAGGTCCGCCAGGGCCACCCGTGCGGGCGTATCTTCGGCATCGGCATACCGGGCGAAACCCGCGTCCGCGAAATAGGTCGCCGCAAGCAAACAGCTTCGGTCAATGGCCGCTTCAAGTTTGACCACCTCGGGCAATCGGCAGATATGCTCGACATTGCGCAAAATCCGCTGGGCACGGTCCCATAAATAATTGTCCGTCGTGCCCGTAAGCGTGGATACCTCCAGCGACTTCTGGGCCATTTCTCTGATCACATCCAGTTCTGACATAACTCCCGCTCCTTGTCAAAAAACCCGGACAGCCCGCAAAACCACACGAATACTCGAGCCGTCTTATCTTTTATCACAAACATTTTGAATCCCGTCAAGCAAAAATCTCAGCGCAAAAGAGCGCAGAAACTTTGCCTTAATTCCTTTAATCGTCAAAATTATGGGACGAACTGATATTTTTTTCAAAATTTGCCCCTTCAGGTGTGAAAATCACTTTGTAGACAAAAAAAATCTGATAAACTTTTCAATAGAACACCGTTTACGGGCCGATAGTAGAAATATCGTAAACCCATAAAGGCAGAGAACTTGGACGCTGCCTCAATCACGTTGGAAAGGATACACGTTCGCTATGAAGGATCATTCCAGGACATTGAAAATTTTGGTCAGTCTCGTCGCCAGCATGACGGTCGGCGGTGGTGTTCTTATGCTTCTCGACCGCCAGGGCCCGTCACAGGGGGCATTTAGCCTCGCAAGTTATACCCGGCTCGATTCCGTGGAAAACGCACTGGCACACAACGGACAGACCTATGCCTGGGACCGAATCGAAGTCTTCTACAGCCAAACCCCCGCGGGAACCCTTGACACTTATGCACAATGGAAGCAGCTTAGCTCTACTGATGAGCTCAATTTCCATTTCATGATCTATAACGGCCTGGAAAGCACCGACGGCCTGATCGTCAGCACGAACCGATGGCTCAAGCAGCGGCCCTGCCTGCCCAACAAAGAATGGTACGGCACTTCGCAGACGATCCGGATCTGCGTGATTGGCGACGGGGTCAAGAACCTCGCGACCGACAGCCAGATCCGACGGACATGGAACCTGATCGATAAACTCAAACGCCGGATGAATATTACATCGGATAACATCGTCTTTCCGGCGAACTGGCAGCTTTAATCCAACAAGCTCGAACACAAAACAGGCATTAAAAAAGGCCGACTCCAAAAGAGCCGGCCTTTCTTTTGCGCTTACTTTGTGATATGCGGTGCACTTACTCCGCATCGAGTTCAAACGGGGATACCATTTCGCCCTTCTTAGCCTTAAGAGCATCGAGCCGGCCGCGAACTTCATCAAAAGTATCGAATACAAGCTTCGGCGTATCTTCGATCCCGCGGTACACCTGCTCGATCCGGTCAAATTTCTCAAACAGCTTGGGAATACGGATCGTGAACTGCTGTTCGTACTGCTCTTTGGTGTACTCATTTTCACCCGCGTCCATGTAATTCTTAAAGAGTTTGGCCACGTCTTCATACAGCGGGATCAGGCCCGTTGGGGTCACCAGTGCCTTGGCGTCATTGTGTGCACGAAGCTCCGCCCAAAGCAGCCACACCTTCTTATCGAGCATGCCGTTTAGGTACTTGCCGTTTTCGTCACGCAGGAAGTAGTTCACAGAGAAGATCAGCGGCTCATTCGCAATACCCTTGACGAAATCAAGGTTATTCTGGATATACTGGCCCAGCGGGATCGAGACAAAATCCATGTTCGCCATCATATTGAACTTGCGGACACCTTCCTGGCCAATCGTCGCCGCAGTGGTTTCCGACTCAATTGCCGCACCCTTGGTAATGATACCTTCTGTCCAGTTAAACGCCTGCTCGACCGGAACCAGTGTATCGCTGTCACGGCCGCCGTAAATGATGCCGCCAAGAGGGACACCCTTTGGATCATCTGCAAGTTTATCCTTGTTCTCAAGAGCCGAGATACGGATCGTATAACGTGCATTTTTATGTGAAGGGGTAACCTCCTTGCCGTCCGGGCCCTTCATACCTTCGGTATAGGCACCGGCATAATTGGTACCGTCCCTGGGGATATCCTGGCCCATGCCCATCCAGTAAGGCTTGTTGTCATTGATAAGGACATTTCCAAAAATGACCTCACCTGGATTCGTCAGTGCCTTGTAGATTACCGGGTCGTCGTGCGGATTCACGTCACGGATAATACCGAAAATACCGCATTCCACGTTTGCTGCACGGAATTCGCCGTCAATTTTACGGAAATAGGCGATATCGTCACCGATAATCGTCTGGCCCGGCAGCATCGCGGTAGAGGTCTTGCCGCATGCCGAGGGGAACGCACCGGCAAAGTAGGTAATACGATTGTTCGGGCCGTTTGCACCCATGATGAACATGTGCTCGGCGAGCCAGCCTTCCTTCGCGGCCTTGTTGATCGCAAGACGCAGGGCCAGCTTCTTCAATCCAACGGTGTTGCCCGCGTACTGGGTATTGGTCGAATACACGGCATTGTCCATTAAGTCCATGTAAATACGGCGTTTATCAACATTCTTGCTTACGCCGCCTTCCAGCTCGCCCGCGGTATGGAGGAACTTGAAGAATTCACCGCCCGAGTCGACCTTTTTGAACTGCTCATAGCCCGCACGGTACAGAATAGACTCACTGTGCGCCACATACGCCGAATCGGTCACCTGAACACAGGAAATCGCGAATTCAGAATCCGCCGGGCACAGACACCAGAAACAAACCAGCATCTGCTTGCCTTTGTATGAATCCTTAAAAATGCCGTTGAGTTCGTCAAGGGCTTCGTCGCGGTCGGTGGATTTTAGACGCTCGCCCAGCGACACCCCCTTGGGAAGCAGGTATTTTGTTCTTGCCGGGTCACGTGCCTGGTCGTTGTAACCGTCGAAGTGATAGGTGTGCCCTTCCATTTCCAGTTTGTGCTCTTCACCAAGTTCCGTAGCCTGAGAGCGGATATATGCCAGATCTTCAGCAGAGTCTGTACACACGAAAACAGAGTCCGGGCTGGTCAGCTCGATCGCCTTGGCAACAAATTCGTGCATAGCGGGCGTGTTGAGGGCCGTGAGCTTATCAAAAGCTTCGGTCGATAATTTTTCTTTTAAGAACGCCTGTACATTCTCCACTTTTAATCTCCTTTTTAACTTGAATTAAGTAATCTCGAAAAATCGGACAGATTGTAGGTTGCCATCCTGAGAGAGTCAAAGGTTTTTTCCTACCGTTTTGATAAAATTAAGGTGCTTGAAGGGGATTTTTGACAAAAATGGCCTTGTCAATGCGGGCTGAATTTACCCCGTCAGGGGCTAAATTTTCTCGCCGCACGCTGCTAAAATGAGGTTTTCAGTATTGAGAATCGATATTTCCTTGTTGTTCACTCGGATATATCCTTTATTTTGCATTTTATTCATCGTTCGGCTCAAAGTCGCGGGGATTGTGCCCAATCTCGCGGAAAGAGCTGCCTTGGAAATATCCAGAGTAAATGTGTCGCCTTTAGCCCGCACCGAGCAATCCAGCAGATATTTCGCCAACCGGGCTGACACTTCTTTAAGCGACAAATCATCGATCAGCTCGACAAATCCGCGAAGCCGAAGCGACATTTCCGCCAGCATCTCGATCAGCACACCCGGATTGCTCTCCGCAAAATCAAGGAACGCGTCGCCGGGAATGTACAGCGTCTCGATCCGGCCCTGGGCTTTCGCACTGGCCGGGTAATTTCGCCCCTGGAAAACGGGCACTTCACCAAGGAACTCCCCGTCACTTAGGACATGCAGAATCTGGGTTTTGCCCTCCGGGCCTGTGCGATAGACGGAAACTTTGCCCTTTAAGATCACAAAAAAGCCCGCTGCCGGGTCGCCCTGGGCAAATAATCCATCATTTTTCTCATACTGGCGGTGCATCACAGAACGGGCAAGACTCTTGCTCTCCGCACTCGAAAGCGAGGAAAACAGGCCCTGTGCCCCTAAAAGCTCAGCTCGTTTTTCTAATGGTGTCTTCAATGTTTTCATATTTTTTCCAAAAAACAGGGGAAATTGACTTAGGTCAAGGTATTTCCTACCCATTCACCGTAAATTATCTATGAAAGCTGAAATAAATCGAAAGGAAAAAAGATGGCAACCAAGAATATTATCAAAATAGATCGAGACAAATGCATCGGCTGCGGCAAATGCGTCAATGCCTGTCACACCAGCGCGATTGATATGGTAGACGGCAAGGCCATGCTCGTTCGCGAGCCCCAGTGCGACGGGCTGGGGGCCTGCATAGGACATTGCCCGGTCGGGGCACTGACCATCGAGCAAAAACAGGTGGACGAGCCGGGCCAGCCGGCCGCCGATCCAAAACCGTTCGTTTGCCCGGGATCCATGGCCAAAAAGATCGGTAAAAACACCCAAAATGTCGCAAATAATAACGCTGACGTAGATTCCGCCTTGACAAACTGGCCGATACAGCTCAAGCTCGTAAATCCAGAGGCGCCGTTTTTTCAAAACGCCGATCTGCTGATCGCCGCGGATTGTACCGCCTTTGCTCTTGGGGGCTTTCATAAAGACCTGCTCGCCAACCGACAATTGATCATCGCGTGCCCGAAACTCGACGAATGGGAGATGTATATTGAAAAACTCAAGACCCTCTTTGCCAGCCGCCGCCCGGCTTCGGTCACCATCGCACGCATGCAGGTGCCCTGCTGCAAGGGACTGCTGCAGATCGTGTATGAGGCCATGGCCCAGGCAGAGGTGAAAATCCCGCTGACCGAAACAATCATCAGCCTCGAGGGCGAGATCATCGATGAACACATCGTAGACGACAGCCTGCTGCTGGCAAGGCCGGGGGTATAACGCAGCACAGAACAGACAACGAAAGGATTGAAATCATGACAGAAGACACAAACAAACTCATCGCTCAGGTTCACCCGCTTGCAGACCTCGTGCAGTACGCTGACGGCGCGGTTGTCAGCCGAACCCTGATTAAAAAGGATGTCGGCACGGTAACCCTGTTCGCCTTTGACGCCGGCGAAGCTTTGAGCACCCACCAGGCGCCCTACGACGCGATGATCACCATCCTCGACGGCGTCGCGAAAGTAACCATCGAACAGGACGATTATGAACTGACCAACGGGCAGATGATTATCATGCCCGCCAACAAGCCGCACTCGGTGACCGCGGTGGAAAAAATGAAAATGATGCTTGTCATGATTAAACAGGCATAAAAGAAAAGGAAAATCAATTTTTTTAAAGGAGATTTAGAAATGGACATGTTTTGCTTCCAATGTGAACAGACTGCAAAGGGAACCGGATGCACAAGGCACGGTGTCTGCGGAAAAGACCCGGAAACCGCACGGCTTCAGGACGTGCTCGTTAATGCCTGTAAAGGCATCTCGATGTATGTTCACCGGGCACGTGAGCTGGGCAAAAAGGATCATGAACTCGATCTTTTCATTATCCAGGCCTTGTTTACAACCGTTACAAATGTAAACTTTGACGCCGACACCATCGTCCAGATGATCCACAAGGGCGATACCATGATTGAAAAGGCAAAAGCCCTTTATGAATCCGCGTGTAAAGAAAAAGGGCAAAACCCCGAGGCCCTGGCCGGCCCGGCCCAGTGGAAAGCCGCTGCAACCCGGGCAGACCTGGTCGCACAGGGAATGGAAATCGGGATCGAAAAACGTCTCGACAATCTCGGTTCGGATGTCGCGGGCCTGCAGGAACTGATCACATACGGTCTCAAAGGGATGGCCGCCTATGCCGACCATGCACAGATATTGGGCCAGGAAGACGACGAAGTATACGCCTTTTTCCACAAGGCCCTGGATTTCCTCTGCTCGGACGGGGCGAAAGACGTCAACCAGCTTGTCGGCATGACGTTGGAAACCGGTAAGGTTAACCTCCGCGTCATGGAACTGCTCGACGCGGCCAATACCGGCACCTACGGCCACCCGGAACCGACTGCCGTGCGTGTAACACCCGTCGCGGGCAAGGCGATCCTCGTTTCCGGCCACGATCTGCGAGACCTCGAAGAACTGCTCAAGCAGACCGAGGGCAAGGGCATCAACGTTTATACCCACGGCGAGATGCTGCCGTGCCTGGCGTATCCGGGCCTCAAGAAGTACAAACACCTCGTGGGCAACTACGGCGGAGCCTGGCAGGACCAGCAGAACGAATTCGATGAATTCCCCGGCGCGATCCTGATGACCACAAACTGTATCCAGAAACCGCGGGACTCCTATAAGGACCGTATTTTCACATGCGGCCTGGTCCAGTGGCCCGGCGTTGCGCACATCGCGGACCGCAACTTTGCACCCGTGATCGAATCCGCCCTTGCGCAGGACGGCTTTGCAAAAGACGAACCGGAAAAGACGATCATGGTCGGCTTCGGCCGCAATGCCGTGATGGGCGTCGCGGATAAAGTGATCGAAGCGGTCAAGGCCGGACAGATCAAGCGGTTCTTCCTGGTCGGCGGCTGTGACGGGGCCAAACCCGGACGCAACTACTACACCGAGTTTGCCCAGAGCGTACCTGAAGACTGCGTGATCCTGACGCTGGCCTGCGGGAAGTACCGGTTTAACAAACTCGAATTTGGCGACATCGGGGGCATCCCGCGACTGCTGGATATCGGGCAGTGCAACGATGCGTATTCCGCGATTCAGATCGCGGTCGCTCTCGCCGAGGCGTTTGACTGCTCTGTAAATGACCTTCCGCTGTCGTTTGTATTAAGCTGGTACGAGCAGAAGGCAGTATGTATCCTGCTGACCCTGCTGTATCTCGGTATCCAGGATATGAAGCTTGGACCTACGCTTCCGGCCTTTGTCGGACCGGAGGTACTTAAGGTCCTGGTCGAGAAGTTCAACATTGCCCCGGTCACCGAGGCCAAAAAAGACCTCGCCGAAATGATGGCGTAACCAATACCCACCATCAACTCGGGAATTTGGCATTCCAAGTTTCCGGGCACAGAAAAGGCCCCAGCCGGTTTCCCGGTCGGGGCCTTTTTTATTCACAATCTATTCGCAACTTGACTGCGCGTCGGGATCAGCCTTGATGTCGTTCCTTTTCAAATGCAAGGAAAGGATCGCCGCCGTCCTCTTTCGGGGCACTTTTCTGCTGAGGTTTACTTGCAATCTGATGGAATGCCTGATCGCTGACCCCAAGGCCGGGCTCACGGAAGCTGCGCTGCTCATCACGGATTCCAATGATCGACGCCAGCTCGCCTACGACATTATCCAGTGAGTTGGCCTGTGCGGTAAGCTCCGCAGAAACACTGGCCGATTCCTCGGCATTGGCCGCGGTCTGCTGGGTGCCTCTTTCCATTTCGGCAATCGCGGTATTAACCTGTTCGATACCGTGGGCCTGACCCTGGCTGGCATCGGCGATTTCTGAAATAAACTGCGTGGTCGATTTGACCTTGTCAACAATCGTAGCCAGGTTTGCAGTAACCCCTTCCGCGATCTCGACACCGTTTTGAGCGTACTTTACGGAATTCTTGATTAGCTCAGAGGTATCGCGTGCCGCTTCAGCACTTCGCATCGCCAGGTTACGCACTTCTTCGGCAACTACGGCAAAGCCCTTGCCCGCCTCGCCGGCACGTGCCGCCTCGACCGCGGCATTGAGGGCCAGCAGGTTCGTCTGGAACGCGATTTCGTCGATCACTTTAATAATCTTGGAGGTCTCATCCGACGCGGTTTGAATCTGGCCGATGGCTTCGTTCATCTTGGCCATTTCGGTATTGCCGGAATCCGCCGCGTTCTGGGCCTCGCTGGACAGTTCCTGGGCCTGTACAGATTTTTCCGCATTGGCCTGGGTCAGTGAAGCCATTTCCTGAAGGCTCGAAGAGGATTCTTCGAGGCCGGCGGCCTGCTCGGACGAACTCTGCGCCAGGCTTTCCGAAGCACTGCTGATCTGGTTGGACGCGCTGAGGAACTGTTCGGCTCCCGCCTGAATCGTCCGGGTGATCCGGCCGAGCTTCTTCGAAAGCCCTGCCGTCATCCACCACCAGATGGCAATACAACCAACAATGGATATACCCGAAGTTCCGCCAAGCATCCAGTTGCCCTTGGCGACAATACCATCCATTTCTTCCTTCGCACGGAAAAACTCCTCGTGATAAGAGCCCGCACCGATAATCCAGTCCCAGTCCTTGAAATAGATCAAACGCGAAATCTTCATCCGTGCATCGGCATCGCCTTTATTTTTCCAGGGATACTGCTGTTCAAAAATTTCCTCCTCACCGCTGGCAAGTGCCTTCTGGCAAATCTGCTGAATAAACAGGTTCCCGTTGGCATCCTTGGCATTGTAAATATCCTCCCCGTCACGCTTGCCGCCGTGGGAAACAACATAATGCCCCTTCGAGTCAATCACAAACACATAGCCTGTCTCGCCGACCTGGATATCCATAATCGCTTCACGCAGGGCGGATATGCTCTCCTGGGGGATACCGACATACAGCATACCGACAAGATTCTTCCGGGCATCATACATCGGCTCATAAGAAGTGATATACCACCGATCGACAACAAACGCCCGGCCGACGTAGGTCTGCCCGCTCAAAACCGTCTTGAGCACGGGATTTTCCTGGCCGTCCGGATTTCTTCGCGGAATATAGGTTCCCACCGCGCGGGTGCCGTCCTTTTTCTCTACGTTGGTGCACACACGCAGCATGTCGCCCTGGTCATTCATCTTCTGAAAAATCGTGCAGGTACAGTCACAAAGAGACTGCACTTCATCGACGACCAGCGATTCCTCTGACATCAGCTTGTTGGGCTGAGCCCACAGGTCACCGAGCGCGAGCCTGGGCAGCTTGACCGTCTGCGAACTCTTGGTGTACTGATTGATTGCCGTCGTCTCAAACTGCTCTTCGAGCAGCCGGCACTGACCCTTTTCGGTGGTCACCTTCCGCGCGACATTCAGGTACGAGGACAACTGCTTTTCCAAAAGCTGCTGCTGGGCATGACACATCCCGTACACACCCTCAACGATGTGGTCAAGGTCGCGCTTGGCCATCTCCGTGCTGGTTTCGCCCACCACCTGCCCGATCTGATGATTTTGGCGCAGAACAACCAGGCTGACAATTACCAGGGGAAGCGCGGTGAGAATTATACCCGTTACAATAAGTTTGGTCTTTAATGACGCTTTCTTCATAATTTGGACTCCTAAAGTCTTCTATTTTGTCCTATCTTGACCTATAGCCCAAATTATGTTCCAGGTTCACCCTGACATACGAATAAGTATGACTCCAACGCTTTCGACAATTTTGTAACGATACATAATGAGAGAAACGAGAATTCATCTGAAAAATTGCTCATATTCCACAAATCAATGCTCAAAATTACTCCAAAACGTACAATTGTGCGAATAAATGCATATTTTCCATGAAACACGACTCAATAAGTATGGTATTTAGCTTTTATTCCTTTTCAAGACAATGCATAACTGTTATAAGACTATACCTGCTTATCGCTTCAGAATGAAAAGCCCTCTCCGTCGGCAGAAATGACAATCCCGCATCTGTCAGGTTGGCAGGGAGCCGGAAATCCCCCCAGAGACTGTGAAACATTGCAAGGCCATAAACCACTGCAAACAAAGAACATAAGAACAAGCCACATCATTACTGATCCGCGTGGCACACATTTTGCAAACTAAGGGAAATCTTATGAAGGTACGTAATGTAGTTTTAAAAATTGAAGATATGGTTGAAAGGAGAATCAAGCCATGAAAATTCGACCGTTGGCTGACAAAGTCCTTGTCGAAAGAGTTGAGGCCCAGGCCGTAACCGCAGGCGGGATCGTATTGCCCGAATCCGCAAAAGAGAAACCCCAGCGCGGCAAAATCGTCAGCGTTGGCGAAGGCAAAACAAACAAGGCAGGCGAAATCATTCCCATGCAGGTAAAAAAGGGAGACGAGGTCCTCTTTACCAGCTATGCCGGAACCGACATCAAGGTGGACGGCAAAGAGTACCTGATCATGGACGAGTCGGACATTATGGCAATTATTGAGTAACCCTCCAGAAAAGAGACAGGAGTAAGAAATTATGGCAGCGAAAAAAATTGCATTTGATACCGAAGCCCGGGCCGCCATCCGAGAGGGTGTTCGCAAGCTCGCAAGCGCGGTAAAGATCACGCTGGGCCCGTGCGGCCGCAACGTTATCCTCGAAAAATCCTTCGGCTCGCCGACCGTCACCAAAGACGGCGTCAGTGTCGCCAAGGAGATCGAACTGGAAGACGCATACGAAAACATGGGTGCACAGATGGTAAAGGAAGTCGCCAGCAAGACCTCCTCGGTCGCCGGCGACGGTACCACCACAGCAACCATCCTCGCCGAGGCCATCTTTGAGGAAGGGCTCAAGAACATCACCGCCGGGGCAAACGCCATGCAGGTCAAACGCGGCATCGACAAAGCCGTAGAGACACTGGTTGCAAAGCTCCAGGAAATGAGCATCACCGTGGAATCCAGCAAGCAGATCGAACAGGTCGCTACCTGCTCGGCCAACCAGGACGCCGAGATCGGCAAGACCATGGCCAAGGCAATGGACAAAGTCGGCAAAGACGGCGTCATCACCGTGGAAGAAGGCCAGTCGCTCGAAACCACCGTGGAACTGGTCGAGGGTATGCAGTTCGACAAAGGGTACCTTAGCCCCCACTTTATCAACAAGCCCGAAAGCATGACCGTCGAGCTGGACAAGCCCTACATTCTCGTATTCGAGAAGAAGATCAGCTCGGTCAAGTCGCTTGTGCCGATGCTCGAAAAGGTTGCCAAGGCCGGCCGCCCGCTGCTGATCATCGCAGAAGACGTAGAAGGCGAAGCACTGGCGACACTGGTCGTCAACAAGCTGCGCGGCGTACTGCAGGTCGCAGCGGTAAAGGCACCCGGTTTCGGCGACCGGCGCAAGGCAATGCTCCAGGACATCGCGATTCTCACCGGCGCAACGGCGATCTTCGAGGACCTGGGCATGGACATCGAAAAGCTCGAACTGGCACACCTGGGCCAGGCAAAGCGTATCACCATCGACAAGGACAACACCACCATCATCGAAGGTGCCGGCAAAGGTGACGACATCAAGGGCCGCATCGAGCAGATCAAAAACGAAATCGACGCTTCGACCAGCGACTACGACATCGAGAAACTCCAGGAACGCCTGGCCAAGCTCTCGGGCGGCGTAGCGCAGATCAACGTCGGCGCAGCGACCGAAGCGGAAATGAAAGAGAAAAAGGCCCGCGTGGAAGACGCACTGCACGCATGCCGCGCAGCCGTCGAAGAAGGCATCCTGCCCGGCGGCGGCATCTCGAGCCTCAAGGCGATTGCCGTACTCGATAAGGTAAAATGCACCGGCGACGAAGGCATCGGCGTGGACATCGTAAAACGAGCGATCATCGCCCCGATCAAGCAGATCGCGGTCAATGCCGGCCTGGACGGTTCCATCGTAGCACAGAAGGTCATCGAAAATACCGACGTAAACTTCGGCTACAATGCACTGACCAAGGAATACGGCAACATGATCGACTTCGGCGTAATCGTACCGACCAAGGTCGAACGAACCGCCCTGCAAAACGGAGCTTCCATCGCTTCTCTGCTGCTGACCACCGACGCGGTCGTCAGTGAGATCCCGGAGAAGAAGGCCGCTCCCGCAATGCCCGGCGGCGACATGTACTAAGAGACGCAAGGGACAGGGGCCTCAAACGGGGCCCCTTTTTTTAGATCGCGGGTATAAACATGATGCGTTTTTTCTTTTCCAATTCGTTTCGCCAGGCGTCCTCGGCCATCGCAAAGGGTTCGATCATTACCGGCCTGCTGCTGATCGGCTTTGGCATGCTGGTATTTGTCCTCCGCGACATCTTTGCATTTCTCGCAGCGGGTTTGTTCTTCCTGGCGGGAATATCGAGCATCCTGTACGGCATTCGTGTATTTATCGCCGCGATGAAAACCCCAAAAAGCGACCGCAGCCAGTACCGCGAAAATGTAAATATTCACATCGAAGATGACCAGGTCCACATCGAGCAGGACAATTACTAACCCAGCCAGTCAATCACACGACCCGGCCAGGTTTCTTGGCCTTATTGCAGCCGGCCGTACTCTTTCCCATCGATAATCAGCCCAAGCAATACAGCATGCCCATCCCGGCTGACCTTGATTCGCGCATACGATTTATCAGGATTTTCACGAAGCCCGGAGTTGATCTCGTCACGCTGGGTCTCCGGAAAATAAAAATGTTCGATCCCGTAGAAAATTCGATCCCGGCTGATCCTGCCCCGAAGCATAACCGCATTCTCCTCTAAGGGATCAACAGGCTCCGCGTGGACCGACTCGATCTGCCAGGTATCATTTGGATCGGGCGCGAGCAGAACAAACACCGGGTCATTCATTTCATACGCATCTTTCTCGACATCGTCCGGCAACTGCGAAATCTCATAACGAAGCGCGGCATGATACCCCGAAAGAAAATCATACGGATCGTATGGCGCGGTCTGGATGAGAATCTCCCGCCCCCAGATCTCGGCCCGGATTTTATCCGCCGCCACGAGCCCAAGAATAACAAACTGCACCGCCAAAAGCAAAACCAGCCGAAGGGTCCATATTGATCGCCGATCAGTCTGCATGCTGCACCTCCCTCTTTTTCAGGAAACGTTCGAACAAGACACCCGCGGTCACCACGGCGATGCCGCTTGCGGTAAATACGGCCGCTTTGATCAAAAGGCTTGTGCGATACTCCACCGTTCGGGCAAAGATCAACACCCCGATCAGGACCACCGCCGACCAGAAATAACCGCGTGACTGGACCGAAAAGCCCTTCCAGAGCATCATCCCGGCCAGTAAAAACAATACAACATTCCCAAACACCGCCAGCGACCAGCCCGCACCGACTGCGTAAAAGACACACAGCCCTATCGCTCCAAACCCCGCCAGGGCGTAATAACAAACCGAACTGACCTCGTCGCGCCGCGAATACAAACCCCACAGCCATAAAACCACTGCCCCGGTCAGAAACGCCAACAGCCCCGCTGTCATGCCTGACCATTCAAAAACCAGCGATTCGTCACGAATTTCCCTCGCGATGTCATGGAAGCTCACAAAAAACAGAACCGCCGCGGTCAGGAACACACCCACAATCCGAAGCCCCCCTCCCGCCAGGTCCGCCCGGTACCTGCCATCGATCATCCCCAGACCAATGTACAGCAAAGAAAGCCCCGAGACGGACATCACGAAATAATACCCCCATCGCTCGCCCGCGGTAAATGCCGGAACATAAAAACACAGGCTGAGCAATGTCAGCACCAGCAGCACATTCGAGCGTTTGAGCACGATAAACGGCGCAACAGCCAGGACAAACAGAATCGGGAAAAACCACAACTCCCCGCCGAGATAATGCCTGACACCACTGACAAACCAGAAAAAAAGTGCCCCGCATCCCACGACCATATTCGGAGTACTCCATAGCAGGTAGCCGGCCGCAAAGGCACCGATGGACCAGACCAGGAACGCGTTTTCCACCTGCCCGCGGATATGAAAAATCTGCGAAACCAGCCCGATATTTGCACCGAAAACGAGCGTTCCGATCAGGCTAAGGGTGTGCCCCAGCCGGGGCATCTTGCCGTTACCCCGCCAGAGAACAAACCCGCTGATGTAAAAACCTGCCATCAGCAGGCTGATCAGGGCAAGCTTGAGCCAGCGATCCATGCCCGCCCAGTGAAACGCCACGAAACTGATAATGCCCACACCGATAAGAACCGCCCCGACAATATAGACAAATCCCAGGAAAATGTCCCAGAATCCGGCCGCGTGGGCATTTTCCAGGTCGTGCAGTCGGTAAATCCGGGCAGCCTGATCCGGCTCGATAACCCCCTGGCCGTTCCAGCTATCCACCAGTCGGCGTAACTGGACTCTCATTCGCCTCGAAAGATGCTCCATAGCAAGGCCTCCTTAATTAATCGCCTTTTTATTATTTATGTATATATTGTATTTATATTAACATATCTGTCAAGCCAAAAAATGCAAATTAGAAAAATTTTTCCCCCATGGGCCGGAATTCCCGATATCGGTTGACATATATCCCTTTTCGACTTATCATACAGGCTGAATTATCGGACAATAACGAACATCAGCGATTACTTGGGAGATACAGAATGGATCCGAAAATCTTCAAAGCATACGACATCCGTGGGATATACCCCGACCAGCTCGATGAACAGGCCGCCTGGAAGATCGGCCACGGCACCGCCAAGTTCCTCCGCTCGCTGCTTCGCGGCTACGAACGCGGCCAGGCCAACGCCCAGTCGCTGGTGGTCGGCTGTGATATGCGGTCGCACAGCCCCGCGCTCAAGAAATCGCTCATCGAGGGCATGAACGCCTCGGGTACCAACGTAATCGATATCGGCATGATCGACACGCCCCAGATTTATTTCGCGATCAATCATCTCGGCACCTGCGGCGGCGTGCAGGTCACCGCTTCGCACAACCCCGGCAAGTACAACGGCTTTAAGGTCTCGGGGATGCAGGCCAAGCCCGTCGGTGAGGATACGGGCCTGAAAGAAATCAAGCACATCGCTACCGCCCTGCTGCACACCAAGGGCAAAAGTGACGGCTCGGTCGAACATTACGAAATCGTCCGCGAGTACAAGCAGCACGTACTCAAGTTCCTCGCTCCCAATCTTCGCAAGGTCAAGGTCGTAATCGATGCCTCCAACGGCATGGCCGGCAAGTCCGTGCCCGAGATCTTTGGCGACCTGCCCATCGAGATCATCGCGCTTAACTTCAAGCACGACGGCACCTTCAAGCACGACCCGAACCCGCTGGTCGAGTCCAACCTCGCCGAACTCAAGGAAACCGTCCAGGACGAAGGGGCAGACTTTGGCGTATGCTTCGACGGCGACGCCGACCGGCTGATCATGGTAGACGAGAACGGGGAAACCATCGGCTGCGACCTGCTGACGGCCTTAATGGTGCCCTACTTTTTGACGAAGAACCCCGGCAGCGCGATTGTCTATGACCTCCGCAGCAGCCATGTCGTCCAGGAAGAGATTATCAAGCACGGCGGCACGCCCCGCCGCGAGCGAGTGGGCCATGCGTTCATGAAAAAGACCCTCCGCGACAGTCACGCGGTATTCGGCGGCGAGCTATCCGGCCACTTCTACTACCGCGACAACTACTACGCTGATTCCGGTATGATCACCCTCGTTCACATGCTCAACATCGTTTCGGCATCCGATGAGACGGTTTCGGAGATGATCGAGCCGCTTCGCCGGTACTCCTCCAGCGGAGAGATGAACTTTGAAGTCGAGGACAAGCAGGGCATGATGAAGGACCTCGCCCGCCAGTATGCCGGCGGCCAGGTGGACGACCTCGACGGTGTAACCGTGCAGTTCAAGGACTGGTGGTTCAACGTCCGCCCGAGCAATACCGAACCGTTGCTGCGGCTAAACGTAGAGGCCAAGAGCCCGGATATGCTGGACGAAAAACTCGATGAACTACAGCAGATCCTCGGCGAACCGGTAGATCATTAAGCCTAGAGATTATCAGTCATGAAAAAGATTCTCAATATATTATTAGGTGTGGGAATCTGTTTAGTCCTCATTTATGTCTTTTTGACAACGGTCGGGACAAGGCTCAAACGTGACAGTCTAACAAGAGAGTGTCGCTTGAAATGCAAAGAGAACTTAGCCTATCTGCACACTTTGCTCCTTGATTATGCAAATAACAACGAGGGAAGATTACCAAGTAACAATTGGTGCGATATATTCAAAGAAGAAAAGAAGGAATTTCCAGTTTTCTGCCCTGGCTCAGGTTATTATGGAATAGACCAATGCAGCTATGCGCTAAATGATAACGTTACAGGCAAAGAAATATCAAGTCTTCCAGACAATATCGTATTACTTTTTGAGTCGGATATCGGCTGGAATCAAACAGGAATTTACGAACAGATTAACTGGAGTTATCACACCGACTGGAGCAATCAAACGGACAAAAATGGAATAGCCCATGTAATTCTGCTTGATGGCACTATTATTAAGCTTTATCAGGAAGAACAAAACAACCTCATCTGGCAGCCATAATCGATTGATCAATCCCCCAACTGCCCCTGAATCACCTTCGCCACTTTACCGCCCAGGAATGCACTGCCCTCGCCGTTAAAATGCACATTCCTCTCAAGCTGGTGCTTATCCAGCTCGCCGGCCACCGCGCCGTGCAGGTCATTTACGGCAATGCCGTGCCGCTTCATCAGCACAACTGCCGCGGCATTGTACGCCACCGGGTCTTCGGGCAGAAACCCTTCCGTATCCGGGGCTACGGGCGTAGTCGTCGCAAAGATCAACTTTGCCCCTGTGGCTCGCAGCCGCGTTACAATTTCCTCAAGGTTGGCGATATACTGCTCGATAGTATGCACACTGGGCCCGGTCACATCCTTTTGGCCGTCCTTCATGTGCCGCATATCGTGCAGGCCGAAATTAAAATGGATCACATCCCAGCCGCCCGGTTCGAGCCATAGATCCAGGTACTCAAGCCCCTTGGTCGTCGGCCCGCCGTTGGTCGGTATCCGGTACACGTTGGCCGCGCCCGCAAGCCCTTCGCGAGCCGCCGGGGTGTAACCGATCGAGATCGAATCACCGATCAGCAGTACATTGGGCAAATCCGGGTCATTTACGACATAATCAAACGCCTTTAGCTTGGCCAGCCGCTCCTCCAGGCGCGATTCCCACAATTCCTCGCTTATCGGCACAAACTCAGGCTTAACAACTTGAACTTCCTCCATCTGCTCCGCTGGTTGATCCGTACACCCCGCCAGGGCAATTGCCAATCCCAAAACGACCAATCCAACCCAAAACTTATTGCTGTACATGTGAATGCCTCGACTAGATAACTCTCAATTTCAAATCAATCAAAACGCAGTTTATGCTGTAGGGTCACACACAACCTCAATCCAATTGCCATATTCCTCCCACCGCTCCTCTACTCTTGAACAACCATAGTATGCAATTGTTTTCAGCCCTTCCACTTTAAACTCAGAAAGCAAACGTTTGTAAATCTCAAATTGAAAACCTGAAACAACCTCAATAATATCCCTGCTCTCGAAAGGCCTAACGCCAATAGATGGTGGCTCGCAATCATCGAGCCGATCATTTAAATCCTTTAATTTCGGTGGTTCAATTTGTATGTTACTATATACACCTTTAAGTGGTAAAGTAAGATAAAAGTAAAAGCGGCTCTGAATCCCAAGTTCCCGATATCGTTTGACAACATTTTTAAACACCGTTAGGCAACAATCTACTTCCCAGTCATTATGATTCTGCTCAGGAAACAGTTCATCAAAATGCACATGAGTACCAGGGCCTATTTTTCCATCTTCATCCGAATCGCATTGAATATATTTTTTGAATATTTCGATATCGAAATCTAACTCCATATCACTTCACCTCTCCACACAAACGCTTCGCCTGTCCGATCAGATAAAATGGAAGTGACAATAATCGGAACTTCCGCCCCTCCATCCCGGACACGCTAGTTACGCATTCATCCACAA
>CAYVUI010000007.1:25981-48384 GCA_964454745.1 uncultured Pirellulales bacterium
CGCGTAAAAACGCATGGCAAAATCCCGCTGCTTTTCGTTCACGAACACATGCAAAGACTTCAGCCGCCCGCTCGTACCCGCCTTGATCTCTATCGGAATGATCCGCATTCCGTCTGCCGCGATAAAATCCACCTCCGCATTCGAGCTGCCCTTTTGCCGCAGCCAGCAATACAACTGCGGCGGCTCAAAACTTTGCCCCCAATACAGCAAATGCTGACCGGCAAACTGCTCGCAAACCTGCCCGGAATGGATCATCATCAAATCCTCGGGGCTCTCGATATCTGACATCGACACCCCCACATTGCGGCAAAGCAACCCAACATCCAGGAAAATCACCTTAAAATACCGCTCGTTGACTTCCGCACCCAGCGGTACACCGTTGGCGTCGCTGTGCAATACCTTGTGCACTACCCTGGCCATCGCAAGCTGACCGAGCGACTCCTTTAAATCCTTGCTCTTTTCCTCACGGTCGATTTGGGTGTACTTAACTTTTTGCCCAACAAGGGCCGGTATCTTTACAAAAACCGTCTCAATCCGCTTTGGATTAACCCGCGGACCATACTTGTGAAAATCCGCACGATAAGTGGACAAAATATTGCTCAACACCCGCTCACTCTCAAGGTACGACCGGGTCCGGGCAAACATCTTCACCGCCTCGGGCATCCCTCCAACCACGCAAAAATCACGTACATATTCCATTAACTCATCATGGATACTGCCCGGAATTTTTTCCGCCAAAGAATAATTCTGAAGAAATCCGAGCAGCTTCTCCTTACCCATCGCCAGCAGGAATTCCTCAAAGCACATCGGGCCAAGGTGCATATATTCAATCCGCCCCACCGGCATCGAAAACTGGTGATCCTCCAGAACGAACTCAAGTAACGAACCTGCCGCAATAATATGCAGCTCAGGCATCTGCTCATAAAAATAGCGCAGCGTCGCGAAGACTTCCCCCGCCGCCTGGATTTCATCCAGAAACAGCAGGGTTTTACCCGGAATAATAGACCGTTCAAGCTTGACCTCAAGCAAAGAGACGATCCGCTCCGGCTGGCGTGACTCAAAAAACTCCGCCATTCCCGGTGTCTGCTCAAAATTGATGACGGCGACCTCGTCAAATTGCTCTTGGCCGAGCATAGACACAAGATACGACTTGCCAACCTGCCTTGCCCCTCGCAAGACCAGCGGCTTTCGCCCGGGCCGGCTGGCCCATTCTTTCAGTTCTTCCAGTGTGTATCGGTACATTTTGACATTTTCACCTGTAATTACATACCATTATCGGATATTTTCACCTGTAATATTATCATATCTAGTATATTATTACAGGTAATATTATCTATAATTGGTAACTTTTAACAGGTTATTTCAGATCAATCGCTTTTTTCAGGCCATAAATGAGGTTCGCCAAAAAAACTCTACTGCACAAACGGATTATACCGCTTTTCGTGCCCGATCGTCGTCTCCGGTCCGTGACCGGGATAAACCTGCGCGTCATCGGGCAGTAGATACAGCTTCTTGCGGATGCTCGTCAAAAGCTGCCCACCGTTGCCGCCGGGGAAGTCGCTCCGCCCGATCCCCTCTAAAAACAGCGTATCCCCCGAAAACAGCACATTTTCCCCTTTAAACCAGAAACCAACCGATCCCGGTGTATGCCCCGGCGTCGAGAGCACCTCAAAATCAAAGCCGCCAAACGAGCACGGCCCCTCTTCGAGCAGAAAATCCGCCTCTTTCGTCACAAATTCCATCCCCGTCATCAGCGACAGGTTCTTGCCCGCGTCGGTCAGCATCTCGGCATCAGCCTTGTGTATCGCCACCTCCACATCCGGCCACTTCTCGCGAATCTTCTCCAGTCCCGCGATATGGTCCCCATGCCCGTGCGTGAGCAGCACCCACTCGGGCACCAGCTCCCATTTATGGAGAAACTTCACCAGCGGCTCCGGGCTCATCCCTGCATCCACTACCACACACCGCGGCACCGACACCGATTCACGCAGCACATAACAATTCGTCGCAAAAGCACCCAATACCAGGCTATCAACTACCAGGCTCATCAAATCTCCACATTAAAATCTATAACCCAAATCCTTATTTCATTAAATGTAATAAGCAAATCCGTTATTACAAGTTAGCCCATCTTATTGTAATAAGAAAACGGTAATCAACATTTTTGACCTAAAAACGATACCATTTTAATAGACACAAAAAGTCTACATTACACCTCACTGGCCTGATCCGGAGACCAGTTGTCGTCATTCTCCCCGGGCAGCGGCTCTTCCCTGGTCGCGTGGAAAAGCCCCGTCACCCAGTACACAACAGTCATCCCAATGCCAAAAGCGAACAACAGGGACCCGATTACAACCAAAACCGTAACCACAATCCCCGCGACAATCCAAGCCATGCTCATTTAATCCCCCTTGCTGGGCATCTTCGAGGCGATCTTCTCGGCGATCTTCGCCAGGGGCATACTCTGGAGCCAAACATCCCCGGGCCCGGTCAGCGTCGCCAAAAACAGTCCTTCGCCGCTAAAGAGGATGTTTTTCAGCCCCTTCACGCGGGTGATATCAAAATCCACGGTCGGGTCCATCGCCGCCACATGCGACTGATCCACCTTGAGCGTCTGACCTTCCTTGAGTTCATACTTGGTCAGCTCGCCCGAAATCTCGAGGAACACCAGCCCCGGCCCGGTCAGCCTTTGCATAATAAAGCCCTCGCCGCCGAAAAAGCCCGCGCCGAGCTTCTTACGAAAGTGCATCTTCAGCTCCACGTCCGGCTGGGCGAACATAAATCCCTGCTTCTGGCAGATAATGCTCTGGCCTTCCGCCAGCTCAATTGGCAGAATCTTTCCCGGAAATTCCGACGCAAACGTAATCAGCCCCCTGCCGCTGGAACAGGTATAAGTCGTTAAAAAGAGCGACTCACCCGCGACCATCCGGCCCAGGCCCTTGAACAACCCGCCCTTGCTGTTGGTCGCCATGTCGATATTCGCCGACATCCAGGCCATACCGCCCGATTCCGTATATACCGACTCGCCTTCTTCCAGCCACACATCCACCGTCTGCATCGTTGTACCGTTAATGGTATACTCCATCCGTTTTCTCCCTAAAATCCATCGTTGACAAACAAAAGTTAATCCGGTTTATTCCCCCGCTTGCCGGCCATATACTTCCTGTACCCATGTAAAAAATACCACCGGGTCGTCCCTGTCAAGGTCCAGTTCCTGGCAATAGTCCTCGTACAGGTCGAACAGGTCGCTTATATGCTCATAATCGGTATGTTTTTTCCGTTTCCACGGCCCCTCGGGGATATACGCCTCCCACTTGGCCGAATCGTAGCCCTCGCCGTTTAGCAGCATCCGGGCAATCGCCCCGACCGTTCCCGAGCGGTCCATGCCCTGCCGGCAGTGGATCAGCATCGGCGTTTCGTTGTCATTTAGGGCATCGATCACATCGAGCAGGCTCTCGCGGCCTGGCATGCGGTACGCACTAAGCTCTACCGTTACCATTTTTACGCCCAGCTCCTGTAAAAGTGCCTCTTCCTGGTCCGTTTCTTCCCCGGCGTCGCCGCGAAGGTTCAGCACCGTCTGGATCTTGTATTGCTCGATCCAGTCCTTTAGCTGGCCGGTTTCCGGCTGGGCCGAGCGGTAGAGCGTATCCTCGATGACTTCCTGGAAATTGTTTTTGTATTCGAACTGCCAGAGGTAAAAACCGCCTCCGACAATCAAAAAAGCCAGAAACACTTTCAAACCGCGGTGCTTCTTTTTCTTCTTCGCAGTAGCCGCCTGCACGTCCTGCTGATTTTTCGTCGTATCTTCCATGGTGCATATCATAAGCAAAAACCGGTCCATATTGCAAACATCTTTATGAAACCTGCTGGAAAGATTACCCCAATCAACCTATAATACCTCAAAAGCGGCATCGCAGGGACGCAGCCGCACTCAACCAGACATAACGAGTACTCATGGACGCAATAAAAGAGCAAAACCAAAACAAGCCCTTTACCATTCTGCTGGCGTTTATCGCCGGGGTGACCCTCTTTCGGCTTTTGCTGATCCTCGCCGGCTCGGCGGACCTCTCGGGCGACGAAATGCAGTACTGGGACTGGTCGCGTCATCCGTCGCTTAGCTATTACTCCAAGCCGCCGGGGGTTGCCTATCTTATCCTCATCTCCCGCAGCATCTTCGGCAATACGGCGCTGGGCATCCGCTTTTGGCCGCTGGTCTTTTCCGCCCTGTCCGCGATCACGCTCTACAAACTCACAGCAAAAAGATACGACGCGAACACCGCGCTTCGCGCCGCCGGGATGTTCCTGCTGGTGCCGCTGTTCATGGCCTACGGCATCGCCATGACGCCCGATACCCCGATGATCTTCTTCTGGATTCTCTCGCTGCTGCTGTTTCACATGGCCGTGGCGGAGGGCAAAACCCGGGCCTGGCCGCTGCTGGGCGTATCGCTTGGCCTCGGGCTCTTGTGTAAATATGCGATCCTGTTTTTCATCCCCTGCGCGGCTCTGTACTTCATTTTCACCCCGCAGTACCGCAAGCACCTTAAATCCCCCTGGCCATATTTGGCCCTGATTATCGCCGTCGCGTTTTTAACGCCCGTACTCATCTGGAATTCACAGAACGACTGGGTAAATTTCCGCCACGACCTGGGCCACACGAAGCTCGACCAGGGCTTTCGGATCGACATCCCCTCGATCCTGGACCTGGCCGGCTCACAGATCGCACTGATCTCACCGATTCTGTTTTTCCTGATGTTCATGGCGGTACGGAGCTATCGAAAGCGCGATCCGCTGGCCTTCTGGTTCAGCGTACCGATCCTCGCGGGCTTTTTCGTTAAGTCCATCCAGGGCAAGGTACAGGCCAACTGGCCGATGGCGGCCTACCCTGCGGCGTTTTTGCCCCTGGCACATCAGTTCCTGGCGGGTTACCCGAAGCTGACCAACAAAGCCAAATCCTGGGTCCGCGCGGGGGTAACAACCTCGGTGGTAATGACACTGCTCGCAGCGGTGTTCTTCTCCGCTCCGTCGCTGCTGTCATTGATGGGTGTACCGCCCAAGTACGACCCAACCCGGCGCATTCGCGGCTATTCTCAGCTTGCCGACGTGGTCCACGAATTCCGGGAAACCGAGCGGATGGAAAACCGGGAAGACCCGTTCGTTTTTACCGACTATTACATGCTCACCGCAGCGATGGCGTTTTACCTGCCGGACAACCCGACGGTGTATTACGTCAATCCGCGTATCCGGCGGATGAATCATTACGACATCCTGCCGTGGTTTGGCGACCGGATCGGGGACAATGCGATTTTCGTCTGCCAGGACGGCATCGCGGACTATATCGCCGAGGCCTTCGAATCTGTCACGCAGCATGAAGTGCCCATCGAGGATAGAAACGGCAAGGTGTTCCGCAATTTCCGGGTCTACGAATGCAGAAATTATCTCGGCATGCCCCGGCCCGAACCCTACGGGTATTAAAGTGGAATTACCCCGGGGCCAGGAATGTAAACGGTTCTGCGGGGATATTCCGCAGGATGGCGAACACAATCACCGCAACCGCAAGCGACCAGACCAGCAAGGGGCTTTTCAGGAAGGCAAACATTGGTTTTTTCGTCAGGTGCAGTTTGACCCAGTCAAGCCCGCAAATGACCACCAGCGGCAGGCAGAGCAAAAGCAGCGGGTTATACCCAAACGCCGCACGGATATCCCCATGTAAAAGGGAATGAATCATCCGCGTACTGCCGCAGCCCGGGCAGTACAGCCCTGTACATTGATGAAACAGACACGGCGGAAAAAAGCGGCTCGTCGCAGGTGAAAGGAAAAAAATTACACCGAGAACGATGAATCCGGCCATTGCCCCTGCTGACAAAATTATAATCTTCGAGCGGTTCATAAATCCGTTTTATGCTACATGGTTTGATAAGAAGCCGCCTGAAAGAAAAAGCCCATGAAATAAAGAGCAAAAGCGATAAGATTTCCTACGATCCCAATCGCAATTGCGCCGTAGGCAAATATCTTTGCCATCTTTGACATCTTCCAGGCACCCTCAACATCCCCACTGACCAGTTTACTGTTAACCATTGCCGCGCAGACAATCGCGACCACGCCAAGTGGCATACAACAGCAAACCGTAGAAAGAATCGCCGGGAAAAGATGCGTCGGAATTTCCTCGGTGGGTATCTGTGTGGTTGCCTGAGCTTGCCCTGTCTCGGCTGCGGGAAACGCAGCAGCCGGCTGGCCCTGTACTGTGGGCTGTTCGAGGACAACCTCGCTTTTCGGCGGCTGGGGTGACTCAGGTGCCGCAGGTTCCTCGGGATTTTGGAAGGTTTCCTCTCCTGTATCCTGCTCCCCGGAATCGGTCATGAAATCGGGCACATCCTGGTTTGGCTCGTTGTTTTCCGGATTTATCGGGTTATTTTCCTGCTCTTTATGTTCGTCCATGATTTCTCCCTTCGCCATTGGTATTTGTGTGTTTATTCCTCTTCAAACAGCGATTCGCTGTCGTCGGAGGGCTTTTTTGTCTTCTTCTCATCCGGAAAGGCAACGCCCAGGTGCTCACAGGCCCCGCGGGTAATCTCCCGCCCGCGCTTGGTCCGCCGGATAAAGCCGATCTGCAGCAAGTACGGCTCGACTACATCCTCAAGTGTATCGCGCTCCTGGCCGAGGGTCGCTGCGAGGGCATCGATCCCCGCCGGGCCGCCGTCGTAAATCTCGATCAGTGAACGCAGGAACGAACGGTCCAGGGCGTCGAGGCCCAGTTCGTCGATTTCTTCCATCTTGAGCGACTGGGTCACGATATCCTTTGTCAGCTTGCCGCTGCCCTTTACCTGCGCGTAATCTCGTACGCGCTTTAGAAGCCGATTGGCAATTCGCGGTGTGCCGCGGCTGCGGCGGGCGATCATATCCAGCGCGGAATCATCACACGAAAGCTCCAGCAACTGCGCCGAACGGTCAATGATCTGCCCCAGTTCCTCGGGCGAATAGAACAGCAGGTGCAAAAGCATCCCGAACCGCCCGCGAAGCGGCGCACTTAAGAGCCCGGCACGCGTGGTCGCCCCGATGAGCGTGAATCGCTTGAGCGGGAAGTTAATCGTCTTGGCATGAATCCCGGAATCCACGGTATAATCGACCTTGAAATCCTCCATCGCCGGGTAGATAAATTCCTCGACCGGCGCGCTTAGCCGGTGGATTTCGTCAATAAACAGGATATCCCCGGTATTGACATTCGAGAGCATGCCCATTACGTCGCCCTGCTTGGTCAGTGCCGGGCCGGAGGTTACGCGGATCGCGGCGTTCATCTCGTTAGCGATCACGTTGGCCAGCGTTGTTTTGCCCAGCCCCGGCGGGCCGTATAAAAGGATATGCTCCAAAGGTTCCTTCCGCTGGCAGGCCGCCTGGATGGCGATCGAGAGCTTTTCCTTTACGCCCGACTGCCCGCAGACCTGCCCGAGAGATTCCGGCCGAAGCGACTGGTTAAAATTCGCCTCGCTCGGATCGCGGTTGTCAGCATTGATAACTCGTTCTATGGCCATGGGTTACACCTCTACTCCCTGTTTGATGCGGTAGACCAGCGGCACCAGCTCCTGCGCGGAGGTGACATCCGGGTGCTTTTTCGTGGCGATCTCGATCAGCTCGACGATTTCGTTTCGCTTTTCGCCCCAGGCGATCAGAATCTCCAGTGCCTCCCGCTGGTAATCTTTTAGCGGTGCGGTATCCGCGCTGGCCGGAGACGCAAGGGCAAAGTCGCCCAGTTTGCCCTGAAGCTGTGCAATGATAAGCTGGGCAAACCGCTTGCCAACCGCCGGCAGTGAGAGCAAAAGCTTTTCATCCCCGGATTCAATCGCCCCGGCAATCGTCGCGATGGGAACGGTCAGGGATTTTAGCCCCTTTTTGATCCCCATCCCCTTTACGCTGGTGTACTTATGGAAAAAATCCTTCTCGTTTCGGGTCAGAAAACCCACCAGCCGCGGGATGATGTTACCGCCGCCGGGCGACGCCTCGTGGTATTCATACGTCCACAGCTCGACATTGTCGTTAATACTGGAGGCAAGTGCCGAGACGGCGTAACCGGGCAGTAGCACCTCGTAACAGAGATCGCCGACCTGTATCAGTGCGGCGTCGGTTTCAAGCTCAATGAGCTTTCCAGCTATCCGGGCTATCATTTTTCGCGATCTCCTCGATCAAATCCACGGCAGAGGCGACGAGATCCGGGCATACGTCCCTGAATGCCCCGCTGCTCTTTGCTGATTTATACCCGTCTTCACGGGAAATGTCAAACCGGATAAGCTCTTTGCAGAATCTTGATCCGTGTTTTTCAATGAATTTTTTTGTGAAAATCTGCACAATTTCGTAAGCGTGGTCTTTCTGTTTCCGCTGGCTCGGATTGTTATGACCATAAAGCATCCCCAAAACCATCAGTGCCCCGGTAAAGGCCCCGCAGGTCTCGCCGCATCGCATTCCGCCGGAAAAACCCGACGTAATTTTTGCCGCGGTTTCCTCGTCAAGGGTAAGGTCGTCGGCAAACGAAAGCAAAACCGCCTGCGAGCAGGAATATCCGCTTGAAAAAAGCCGGCGAGCGTGTTCGGGTCGTGTCATTTTAGCTCCTGCGGGATGGAAGTTTGCTGAGATGCGGTTACCGCCACGGCGATAGCGTCCGCGACATCGGGCGGCTGGGGCAATTCGGGCAGGTTCAGCAAGGCCTGGATGGACCTTTGAATCTGTGCCTTGGACGCGTGGCCGTTGCCGGATACGGCCTTTTTGATCCGATTGGCGGAATAGCTGACGATCTGCGTTCCAGCGGCCGCACTTTTTTCGAAGATGACCCCGCGGGCATGGCCCATCAGGATCGCGGTTTCCGGGTGCTTATAGTGGGAATACAGCTTTTCCACCGCGACGATGTCCGGATGAAACTGATCGAGTATCTCGGAAATATCCGTCCCGATCTGGACCAGCCGCCGGTCCAGCGTGTTCTTCGCGTCCGTTTTGATCGTCCCGGCCTGCACGAGCCGTGCGGGTGCGTCCCCTTGCGTTTCCATCACGGCCCAGCCGGTCGTTACCAGTCCCGGATCGATGCCGAGGAAAATCATTTCCGCCTCCAGGTGGTCTCCTGGTTCGGTTTGTCTTCGAGGATCACGCCCAGTTCGGCAAGCTGGTCGCGGATCGCATCGGCGGTTGCGTAGTCCTTGCTGGCCTTGGCGTTCCTGCGCTTTTCGATCACCTGGACGAGCAGGTAATCGAGCAGTTCATCATCAGAATCCGACTTTTGGGGATACGTTTCCTTCACAATCCCCAGCACATCACCGCCAAGACTGGTAAATTCATCGTTGAGCGCCTCGAGCGTCCCGCGGCTGGCGGAGGCATCATCGAGCAGCGGTGTGGCCATGCGAACCAGGTCGAACATCACCGAAAGGGCAATCGAGGTATTCAGATCGTCATTCATCGCGTCCTCAAACCGCGATTTTGCCTCGCCAAGCTGGGCAGCAAGGACATCGCTTACAGGGCCCTCGGGTGCGTTTTCAATGGCCTTTCGCAGTGCGATTACGGCGTTGGATATCTTATCAAAGCCGCTCTGGGCCGCGGTAAGGGCCGCGTCTGAAAAATCAATCGGGCTGCGGTAGTGGCTCTGGAGGATGAGCTGGCGGACCGCAAGCGGGTCGTACGGGCGGGTAAGCAGTTCGTGCTTGCCAGTGAATATCTGCTTTAAGTTAATGAAGTTGTTGAGGCTTTTGCCCATCTTCTGGCCGTTGACGGTGACCATGTTGTTGTGCAGCCAGTACTTACAGAAGGGCTTGCCGGTCACGGCCTGGGCCTGGGCGATTTCGCATTCGTGATGAGGGAACTGGTTCTCCATACCGCCGGCGTGGATATCGAGCGTTTCGCCGATGTACTTCATGCTCATGACGGAGCATTCGAGGTGCCAGCCGGGATACCCGCGACCCCACGGGCTGTCCCACTGCATAATATGGTTGGGCTCAGCTTTTTTCCACACGGCGAAATCGGCCGGGTTCTTTTTCTCGGCGGAAACCTCAATCCGGGCCCCGGCGAGCATGTCCTCAACATTTCGCCCGCTCAGCTTGCCGTAATCCTTGAATTTCTCGACGGAAAAGTACACCGAGCCGTTGACCTCGTAGGCGAAGCCCTTTTCGATGAGCTTCTGGACGAACTCGATCTGTTCGGGGATATGCCCCGACGCGCGGGGGCTGACGTCCGGCCGCAGGCACTGGAGCTTGTCCATGTCCTCAAAGTAGCTGGCGGTGTAGTATTCGGCGATCTCCATGGGGTGTTTGTGTTCCTTTTGGGCCTGTTTGGCGAGCTTGTCTTCGCCCTCGTCCGCGTCGTCGGTGAGATGACCGACGTCTGTAATATTCTGGACGTATTTGACCTTGTAACCGAGATAGCGGAGGTAACGCACGAGGATATCGAAACTTACGTAACTTTTCGCATGGCCCAGGTGCGCATGGCCGTATACCGTGGGGCCGCAGACGTAGACACCGACCCGGTCCTTCTCGACGGGTTCGAAGTTCTCGATCTTACGGCTGAGTGTGTTGTATAGCTTAAAACTCATGGATTCGCCTCATTTAGGGTATTTTTCGCACTTTTTGATCCTTTACGCCGGATAGTGTACCCGAAACGGGGGAGAAATGGAACTTGAAAAACCGAAAACAAACCGGCAGGAAATGTTTATCTGCCCGTCAATAATGTAATCAGTTAATACTGAATCTACAAATACTGGTAATATTATTTGCCAGATATTGCAAAAAGTGGTAATAATTCTTGCCAGATAAGACGAAAATCCTTGCAAAACACAAACGAGATTGTATTTTGCAAATATATGATACGACGTGAATTATTCAACCTGATTCAAAACCGACTGGAGCGATACCCCGCTGTTTGTATGGTTGGACCCAGGCAGTGTGGAAAAACAACGCTTGCGAGGGCTTTTGGGGGTTCATATTTTGATCTCGAGGTCGAGGCAGACCGGTTCAAGCTCGACGCCCAGTGGCCCGAGACGGCAGCGTCCGATAAGCTGGTGATCCTTGATGAGGCCCAGGAAATGGGGGAGATCTTTCCGCGGCTGCGTTCGGAAATTGACAAGGACCGCAAGCGTATGGGGCGATTCCTTTTTTTAGGTTCCGTATCACCGGCTCTGATGACGAAGGTGTCGGAATCTTTGGCCGGCCGTCTGGGGCTGGTGGAACTAACTCCCTTTTTGCGGCATGAAGTAGCGGACAAGAGCCTGGATGAACTGTGGTTTTACGGCGGGTACCCTGACGGGGGTATTCTTTCTCCCCAGGATTACCTGACCTGGCAGAAGAACTATCTTACCATACTCACTCAGCGCGATCTGCCTCAATGGGGCTTGCCTGCGAAGGCCCTGACGATTGAACGGATGCTGAAAATGGTGGCCGCAATCCACGGCCAGAACTGGAATGCCACCCAGATTGGCAAAAGCCTTGGGCTCAATTATCAAACCGTCAACAGTTACCTTGAGTATATCCGGGGTTCTTTCCTGGTGCGTTTGCTTTTGCCGTATTCGGCCAATCTTACCAAACGCTTTCGCAAGGCGCCAAAGGTGTACTGGCGGGACAGCGGCCTGCTGCACGGCATGCTGGGCGTGGAGAACCTGGACGATTTGTTTACCCGTCCGTGGGTAGGGGCAAGCTGGGAAGGTTTTGTGATCGAACAGATACTCAACCGGCTCGGTTCACTGGGGGTGCACTTTGATGCGTATTACCTGCGGACGTCGGATCAGTATGAGATCGAATTGATCCTCGAACTGGGCCGCAGGAAAGTAGCGATGGAAGTTAAACTGACCAGTTCGCCCGATACAAAGGACGCCCGACGGTTTCAACACGCAGCGGAAATCATCGATGCCGATGAGTGTATCCTGGTTTCCCGAACGGCGGAAACGATTCGAGGCGAGAATATTTTGTCTACGAATCTCGATGGTGCGATGGAATATCTGGCGGAGCTTGCGGGATAAGGATTTTCTTGAGACGTCAGATTTTCTTGCCTAAACAGGTGGTTTGTGGTATATTACGTACGGAATCTAATTTGCATAATCCAAAGAAACGGCTCGGAGCTTTTGACGATGGCTGCTAAAATTGAGATCCCCAAACAGTTGTTAGCTGATTTCTGCAGGCACAACGGAATCAAGCGGCTGGCCCTTTTTGGGTCCGTTTTGCGGGAGGATTTCACTGCGGAAAGTGATATTGACATGCTTGTCGAGTTTCAAGAGGGGGTTCGGGTTGGCCTGAGCTTTTTTCGGATGGAGCGGGAGTTGTCCGAGTTGTTGGGGCGCAAAGTCGATTTGAATACCGCCGGATTTTTAAGCCGTGATTTCCGAGAACAGGTTCAGCGCGTGGCCGAGGTGCTTTATGACGCGGCATGATGATTCCATACGATTACGCCACATGCTCGATCATGCCCGCGAAGCTGTAGAAATTGCAGCTTGGAAAAACGCGAAGATCTTCAAGCAGATCGTATATTGGAACTTTCATTGACGCGACTGGTAGAAATAATAGGCGAGGCAGGAGCCAGAGTCAGTTCTAAAACACAAAATAATTTTCCGGACATCCCCTGGCCGGAAATTGTGGGACTGCGAAATAGATTAGTGCATGGTTATGATGCAGTTGATTTGGATATTTTGTGGTCAATTATTGAAACGGACCTGCCCGAGCTTATCGAAAGGCTTGAAAAGATTATCGAGCACAAGAAGGAATAAATTTTACGCCGGGTGTTTGAGTTTTACCGGGCGTTTGTTTTTCTCGCGGAACTGGCGGGGGGTCATGCCGACGAGTTCCTTAAACGTCCGCGTGAAGTACGACTGGTTGTTGTAGCCGACCTCGAAGCAGATCGTCGTGCACGATTTCTCCGTCGCGATCAGCAAATGCTTGGCGTGGGTGATCCGCACACGCGTCAGGTAATCGATCAGCGTAATGCCCATCTGCTCCTTGAACAAATGCGCCAGCCGCGATACGCTCAAAAACGAGGCCTTGGCGATATCGGCCAGCGAGATCTGCTGATCGTAATTGGCCTCGATGTATTCAATCGCCGGGCGGATCTGCGTCATCTTATTGGCGTCCTGGCTCTTGTAAACTGAATCGATGAAGTCGTTCAGGGCGTGGCTGATCCAGGCACACAAATCCTCCTGGTTCTGGATCGTCATGGCGGTGGTAATATAGTTCAGATTCTTTTCGAGCAGGTGGTTGATATCCACGCCGCCCTCGGCCGCCGCGCGGCTCAGCACGCTGAGCAGCTCAACCAGCCGGGCCTTTAGGGTATTAAACTCGCCGGGATTGTGGATCATGATCGTCCCGAGCATAGAATTGAGGATCTCGCGAGCCCCGGTTTTGTCGCCGATCTTGACCTTGCCGATCAACTCCCGCTCGGATTCATAGGGATAGGTGCTGTCGAGTCCGAATTTTTTCGATTCCTGGATGAATTCGTTGATCTCGGCCTGCTGCTGGGCGACTTTCCGCCGCCACTGGGCAACGCGGGGGTCAAGCTCGGTCGTCTGGTAGAGCAAAATGAACAGAAATTCCGACGCTTCGTGGATTTTTCGGCTGTGAATAACCGGCAGCTCCCGGGCCGCTTCGAGCAGTTTGGGCCGGTCGATGCGAAGGCCGTTTAGGCGCTTTAGGATATCCTCTTCGAGGCTCTCGGAGCATGTCTCCCACAGGCACTTGCCGAAGAATACGCCTCCAAGCGGCGTATCCTGGTCCATAATGGGTACGCAGACCGTTACGATCCCGGCGTGGCAAAGGGAGATATACGGCTGGCCGGTCTCGATGGCGATATTGAGCGAGCGGATGCGGTCCTGCTTGCAGCGGCGGGCACCGGTGACTGAATCGCGGATCATCCGGCAAAACTGCGGATAGCAATCCTTCGAGCACATGTTCTTGCACCGGCGGCCCTCGATGGTGGTCATCTCAAGGCCCTGGGAGAAGTGATTGCGGAATACAGTTTCTACATGCCGGAAATGTTCCGGGGTGACCATATCTTTAAGTTCATTTTTTACAACCATTTGCATCTCCGCTTTCTCGCTGCCTTTACCGGATCTTCGCCCGGTAGCAAAATATTAATATATCACTTTCAGCAGGATATTACAAGGAGAAAGGCAGGAAAATATTGATAATTATACAGGACAGGAATTATCCCGCAGTTGGGACTTATCAAGATAGGATACATCATGTATTTAAGGAAATGCGCACAAATAAATTACATATCAGGTGTTGAATCGGCGAAAATCGGTCAATCCGCGATTTCAAGCCAGTTTTCAGCGATAATAAAGAGGATCTGCATCGGATCTGAAAGAATCGCAAAGTCGTTCATATTCACTGAACCGCTGGCATCAATGTCGCCCGGAATATGCCTCTTGCCCAGGCTCATGGAAGAAGGAGGGCAGTAATTGGCAAAGATGTTGCCAGTGCTTTGTACATCAATGCTGCCGTAGACAGGGTCCGGGCTGTTTGAGCAGAATCGGCAATTTTTGATAATCGGTATTGAGCTTGCCTCGTAATTACAGATCGCGCCGCCATATTCTTCGGCAAAATTTGCTTCGAAAGTGCAGTCGATAATTTCCGGGCTGGATTCATAATTACAGATCGCGCCGCCATAGACGGCTGAATTTGCAAGAAAGCGGCAATTCTGGATTACCGGTGCGGAGTACATATTGCCGATCCCCCCGCCCAAGCCAATTGTATTATTAACAAAAGTACAGTTAAACACATAAGGGGATGCGTTTTGGTTCAACATTCCACCGCCGATATCCGCACTGTTATCCTGGAATACACAGTTTTCAATTGTCGGCGAAGAATCCAGGTTGTATATTCCGCCGTGGATAAGGCCGTTGATTATCGTAAAGCCTTTGATTACGGTGTTTGGCCCTTCCCCGGAATCACAGGTAATACTACTGCCCGCATTATTGCCGTCAATCACAGTGGCTGTCACGACAGAGCCGTCCTGCGGGTTGCTGCTGCGAAGAGTAATCGCCCTGCCGTTCATATTGATATTTTCTTTATACGTCCCGGGCAGGACAATGACAACATCACCGTTGGATGAGGAGTTTACCGCCTGCTGAATCGTAGCGTAATGCGTTGGCACCAAAATCGTTGCCGCATTGAGAATACTGATAATGCCGAGCAAAAAACCAATCAGTAGAAGTCGTTTCATCATATTTACCATACTTAACATAATATAGATTAAATGATCCAGTTAGAGACCACCTGTAATACATCTCTCCGAGAGGGGTTTATTATAGCAAAAAGCAGCGTTTGATTCAATGAAAAAGTGCCAGAACAAATGCTGTAAACGCATTATTCGGGGAGCCAATTTTTCTTCGTTTATTATGCTGTGTTATTATCGGCCCTGGCTTGAGGTGTACCGTTAGAGACCAAAGAACCGCTGTGAAGTTTCCGTGACGGTTTTGGCGAGGTCTTCGAGTGAGATGCCCTTGACTTCGGCGAGCTTGCGGGCGGTGTGGACCATCAGGGCCGGTTCACACGGGCGGGTATTTCGCACCGGCTCGGGTGAGATGAACGGGCAGTCGGTTTCGAGCATGATCCGTTCGAGCGGCACCTCGGCGGCGGTATCGCGGATCGCCTGGGTCTTTTTAAAGGTGATAATCCCGGTAAAGGAGATGTAGAATCCTTTCTCGATGATCGCCCGGGCCTGCTCGGACGTACCGGAAAAGCAGTGCACCACCAGCGGGGGCAGCCGGCCGGCGTATTCGTCGAGGATCCGGATTGTATCGTCAAAGGCCTCGCGGGTGTGGATTATCAGCGGCAGGTTCAGGCGGATGGCGATCTCGATCTGTTTGCGGAAAATCTGCTGCTGGATATCGCGCGGGGAGTGGTCGTAAAAGTAATCCAGGCCCGTTTCGCCGATTGCGCGGATCTTGTCATTCTGCGCGAAGGATTCGAGCTTTTGCAGGTGCTCAGGCGTTACCTCGTTTGCATGGTGCGGATGGAAGCCAAGAGCGCCGTAAATATCCGGATCGGTTCCGGTCAGGTGGGTGACCAGTTCCAGTTCGTGCGGCTCGGTGCCGACGGTGATCCATTGTTGTACGCCGGCCTCGCGGCTGCGCTCGAGCACGCCGGGCAGGTCCGCGGCCAGTTCGTCAAAGGTCAGGTGAGCGTGGGTGTCGATCAGGTGCATCGGCTTCCTTTCAGGGTTTGCGGTTAGTCTTTGGATTCTTTCTCGAAGGTAAATGTATGCGGCCCGGCGTCCACGCGAATCTTGTCACCCTCGGCGAAATGCCCCTGGATGATCTCACTGGCAAGCGGATTCTCGATGCGGTGCTGGATCACACGCTTTAGCGGACGGGCCCCAAAGGCGGGGTCGTACCCTTCGTCGAGGATCATCTTGCCCGCGCTGTCGGTAATCTCGATATCCATGCCCTGAGCACGAACGCGTTTGATCAGGTCCTGGAGCTGAATGCCCACGATCTTTTCGAGAATCTCGGAGTTTAGCATTTTAAAGACAATCGTCTCGTCAATTCGGTTGAGAAACTCGGGTTTGAACCGCTGGCGAAGCGCGTCCCGGACGCGGGCCTCGATCTCCCAGTCCTGTCCGCCGGTATCGCTCAGCTCGCGGATGGCGTCGCTGGCGAAGTTGCTGGTCATGATGATGATTGTATTCTTAAAGTCCACGGTGCGGCCCTTGCCGTCGGTAAGCCGCCCGTCATCGAAGACCTGCAGCAGCACATTGAATACGTCCGGGTGGGCCTTTTCGATCTCGTCGAGCAGGACCACGGAATAGGGCTTTCGCCGCACGGCCTCGGTAAGCCGTCCGCCCTCTTCGTAGCCGATGTAGCCGGGAGGGGCGCCGATCAACCTAGCGACGGAATGCTGCTCCATGAACTCGGACATATCGATGCGGACCATTGCCTCGGTATCGTTAAACAAAAAGTCCGCCAGTGCCTTGGAAAGCTCGGTCTTGCCGACACCGGTGGGCCCTAGGAACAGGAATACGCCGATTGGGCGGGTTGGATCGCCAAGGCCCGCACGGTTTCGACGGACAGCATCGCAAACGCTGGTGACGGCCGCGTCCTGGCCGACCACGCGGGTGCGGATCAGCTCATCCATTTTCATCAGCCGCTCGCGCTGGCCGGACATCAGCCGGGTTACGGGCACGCCGGTCCACTTGCTAACGACCTCGGCGATGTGCTGGTCGGTCACTTCGTTGTGGATCAGGGCCGAGCCGTTGGCCTGGAGCAGGTTGTCTTCCGCTTTTTTTAGCTGCTTGTGCAGATCCGCAAGGGTCCCGTACTTGAGTCGCGCTGCTTCTTCGAGGTTGCCCTTACGCTGGGCGTCGTCAAACTGGGTCTGGGTATTGTTGATCTGCTGCTTGAGCTCCTTGATGCGGTCGATGTGCAGCTTGTCGCCCTGCCATTTGGCGGTCAGCTTATCGTCTTTTTCTTTCAGTTCAGCGAGGGTCTTCTCGCATTTTTCCAGTCGCTGCCTGCTGGCGTCGTCGGTTTCTTTTTTCAGGGCTTCGCGTTCGATCTGGAGTTGAGTAATCCTGCGGCGAAGCGAATCAAGCTCCGCGGGCAGGGAGTCATTTTCGATACGCATCTTGGAGGCCGCTTCGTCAACGAGGTCAATCGCCTTGTCGGGCAAAAAGCGGTCGGAGATGTACCGGTTGGACAGCGTCGCCGCAGCGACCAGCGCACTGTCGGTAATGCGCACGCCGTGGTGGGCGTCGTAACGATCCTTGAGGCCGCGGAGGATCGCGATAGTTTCCTCGACGGAGGGCTGGTCGACCATAATCGGCTGGAAGCGGCGCTCGAGGGCGGCGTCTTTCTCGACGTACTTGCGGTATTCGTCCAGCGTAGTCGCGCCGATGCAGCGAAGCTCTCCGCGGGCGAGCGAAGGTTTCAGCAGGTTGCCCGCATCAACGGACCCCTCGGTCTTGCCGGCCCCGACGATGGTATGCAGCTCGTCGATGAACAGGATGATCTCACCGTCGGAGGAAATCACCTCTTTAAGCACCGCCTTGAATCGGTCCTCGAATTCGCCGCGGAATTTCGTACCCGCGATCAGGGCACCCATATCCAGCGCCACCACGCGTTTGTTAGTCAGCCCCGCGGGGACATCGCCCTCAACGATTCGCTGGGCAAGGCCCTCGGCGATGGCGGTTTTGCCCACGCCGGGTTCTCCGATCAGAACGGGATTGTTCTTCGTGCGGCGGTTAAGAACCTGCATACAGCGGCGGATTTCTTCATCCCTGCCGATGACAGGGTCGAGTTTACCCTTGCGGGCCAGTTCGATCAGGTCAATCCCGTATTTTTCTAGGGCCTGCCGCTTGGCCTCCGGGGTGGCATCGGTTACCTTTTCGCCCTTGCGGATCTGTTCGAGTGACTTTTCGATATCTGCGGGGGTGATGGAATTGACACTGAGAATCTCCTTGGCGGTGCTCTTGACATCGGCCAGGGAGATCAAGAGGTGCTCGACGCTTAAGTACTCATCCTCCATTTTGTCCGCACGGTTCTGGGCGTCAAGGATGACCTGTCCAAACGCCGGGTCAGGCATGATCTGCGATTGCCCGGAGCTGGTGGGCAGCTTTTGCATCTCGGAATCGGTCATTTCCCGCAGCCGGGCGACGTTGGCCCCGATCTTTTTGAATAGAGATACCGCAATCCCGTCTTCATCGCCGAGAATGGCCGAGAGCAGATGCAGCGGCGTGACGACAGAATGCGACTTTGCCATCGCCTGCTGCTGAGCGGTTGCGATGGCCTCCTGGGTTTTCATTGTAAATTTTTCAAAGTTCATATTCACTCCAATCCTGGAATCAATAAATACAAAGTTGCCTCTTTCTACAGATGCAATCGGCATACCAGAAGCCCAGGAGTTGCCTAAGTTGCCATTTTCAATGGATTTAGGGCTAATTACATTCGATGCCTGAACCGCCATAATGGCAGAACAACCAGGAAAATGCAAATTATCGGTCCTTTTTATACTCTTTATGGTCAAAAACGGATGAAAAAATAGGGAATTTTCAATCCTCAAACAGGGATTACCCGATAAAAGATGGAAGGAAATGGTATGAATTTTCGGAAAAATCTGCTTGCGTTTCATAATTCATGAGATAACTTAGCTGTATAGTTGATTTTTCTTGAAAGAACGGAAAGGTTCCGATGCATTTATCGGACGATTACACAGGAAGTGAACCTTATATTTAAGGAAGGTTAGAAATGAAGAAAATCAGCACACTCACCGTTATCGCTTTGATCCTTTCTCTGAGCCTGGTCGGCTGCGGAAAGAAACAGAAGGAACAGGCCCAGCAGGAAGCCCAGGCCCGCCAGGCCGCCGAGGCGAAAGCGGCCGCCGAAGCACAGAAGGCCAAGGCCGCAGAGGCAACGGCCAAAGCTGCCGAAGATGCACTCAAGCAGACCGAAAACAAAGTCCAGGATCTTTCAACCCAGCTTGAAACCGCCCAGCAGAATGTAAAGAAGATGCAGGCACAGAAAGACCAGATTGCCGAACAGAATCAAAAGCTCGAACAAATGGTCGACACCTTGAAGAAAAAGGTCGAGGATGTAGCGGTTTCCGAGGGAACGATCAACGAGATGAAATCATCTGTTAAGTCGCTCCAAAGCGAACTGGGCAACGTCAAGCAGCAGCGTGACGAACTTCGCCAGACGGTTGACCGCATCAGCAAGCAACGTGACGAGGCCATGGAGAAGATTGAGAGCCTGCAAAACCAGAACCAGAGTCTCCAGCAGCAGATCAACGAGCTTCGCCAGATGCTCGAAGAGCAGAAAAAAAAAGTGAGTAAAGCAAAGCCCGAACCGGGCAAACAGGTCGCAGCGGAAACAAAAAAGTCCGAGCCGGCAATGCAGCAACAGCAGCAGGAAACAGAGACACAGCCCTCCTGGTCCTCGTCCTCCAGCTCGTCTTCCAGCTCTCAGCAGAGCATGGCTCCTGAGACATATGATGACGGTTCAATCGAGAGCTTTGAGGATTTCGTCAATGCGCTGACCTTTGATATCACGCTGGACTACTATACCCATTACGTATGGCGCGGCCAGGAGCTCAATGAATCCTCCTTCCAGCCGGGCGCTGCGATTGCATTCAAGAACTTTACCGCAGGCTTCTGGGGCAACATCGCCTGGACAGACGCGGAAAATGCTCTCTGGCAGTTTACCGAGGTGGACTGGTCGCTGGATTATACCGATAAGGTACCCGGGATGGATGGTGTGAACTGGTCGGTCGGTGCGATCTATTACAACTTCGCAACGACGAAAGCGGCGGATACCACCGAGCTGTACTGGGGCTTTTCTTTCGATGTACCGCTTAGCCCGTATGTGATGGTGTATCACGACCTCGACCAGGCGGACGGCATGTACATCAATACCGGTATCAGCTACGCATGGGAAGATGCACTCGAACTGATCCCCGACTCCCCGATGGACCTCGAGCTCTCGGCAAGTTTCGGCTGGGGCGACGGCGGATACAACAACTACTACTGGGGCGTGGATGACGACGGCCTGAACGACTTCAACCTGTCGCTGGCAATGCCGATGGAGATCGCCGGCGGCTGGACGATGACCCCGAGCCTGAACTGGACCGCAATCGTAGACAATACACTGCGGGATACAGACACATACGATAATGACGACAACCACTTTTATGTCGGCGTTGGCCTGGCAAAGAGTTTTTAAGCATTGGCCGGTCAAACCGGCTTAGAATCGTAAATACCCAAAACCCGGATTGATCGTCCGGGTTTTTTTATGCCGCTCATTAATGCCCAAAAGCCCGAATTCGCAAAAATCCGGGCTCTATCAGGTTTCTCACCCAGCCGATTTTATTCGTTCTCGACCTGAATTGTTTTCAATTGATGGGCCCGGGTTATTGCAACGCCGGGCCCTATACCCAAGAGCTTCACCTCTCGATCACCCGCCTCTGCCCCCCCGTACCAATAAGGCTAACAAATTGACGCAGACAGGTCTTATGTACCATTAAATCACGTTTCTATAGCCTGTATATAGGGAAATACCTGATTTTCAGCCAAAAATCCGATCCGAAAATACTGGGACCCGCCGGATTTTTCGCCCGGGATTGGCATAAAATTAGGCTTGCAAGTGCTTGTAAGGGGGCTATAATACAATATTTAAGGAAAATTGTTTCTTTTAGGGACGATTCACGGGCTATGAAAGACCGGAAATCGAAAATCTGTTTCGCAGGCGGATTGCTGGCAGGGGTACTGCTCTGTGCGGTTTTGATGGGCTTTGGAACCGGCCAGTACGTCCGAGCGCAACAGTCCGCTTCCGCAGGCACAGAGCAGATCGAGGTGATCCCCATCGAGATCGGCCGCACGTCCAGCGGCATCGCGATGATCAATCTCACGCGGAAAAAGCTGTGGGTCTACGAGCTCAACCGCGAGGGAACCTCCCGGATCCGGCTGCTGGCGGCACGGGATTTTCGGTATGACGAACTGCTGCCTGAGTACAATTCGTCCGACCCGTCGCCCAACCAGGTACGGGATATCCTCCAGAAACTCCTGGAAAAAGAACAGGCACAACCGTAGGAAAACGGATGCAAACCAATCCGCCCCGGCAACCGTAAGAGCAAGGGGCAAAAGGATTTGGAAACGTTATAAGTTTTTGTTGACGAGAAATAAGGGAAGCAGAAAACATGGCTCAAGAGTACTATACACTGCAGGAAGCCGCAGAAAAACTCGGTCAGACAGAAGAACAGGTCAAAAACCTTGTGAAAGAGGGCAAACTTCGCGAATATCGTGACCGTGGCAATATGATGTACAAGCAGTCGGAGGTAAACGAGCTGGCTGGTTCGCAGTCGGAAGGCGGGGCGGATGATTCGATCTCGCTGGAAGGTTCGCAGGTCGAGCTGGACTTTGAGGGCACCCGGGCGGCCCAGGACGCCGAAAAAGGCCTGGTCGATACCGAGGGGATCTTCCTGGAACCTGACGAGTCTATGGCGCAGAATAAGAGCGACGAAGTAGGCCTTTCTCCTGATGAAGATGAGATTAGCCTGGCACCCGATGAAGAACCCGCGGGCGATATCGCCAGTAGCGACCTTGAACTCGGAGACCTCAGCACCGCCGATACCAGTATTGGTACGACGGGTATCAACGTACTGGGCGATACCGATGACGATTACAAGCTCAGCGATGACGCCCTGGGCGAAACGAAATCTTCCATCGATGACGAAGAAGGCCAGGGCCTTGGCGATCTCGATGACGACCTGAACATGGATTCGGTCGGGTCAGGAAGCGGTCTTCTGGACCTTTCGCTCCAGGCGGATGATACTTCGCTCGGTGCGGTCCTCGATGACATCCTGCCCGGCGATGACGCCGGCGGGGCCGCAGGTGTCGCGGATATCGGCGCAGATATCGAACCGGATGCAGCGCAGGACTTGCCCGAAACTATGCCCGAGCCCCCCTCA
>CAYVUI010000007.1:48484-50741 GCA_964454745.1 uncultured Pirellulales bacterium
CCTCACCGGCGGCAATGGCCGTGGAAGCAGCTCCGGATTCCGGAAGCAATACCGCCGGGATGATCATCTTTTTCCCGATTGTTACCATATTTTTGACCGCTATCGCGGTATTCTCCGCGGCAACACTGGATACCTATCCGAGCCTGGTCAAAATGCTCAACAAACCGATGGGCCCGCTGGGACTGATCTGGTACATCGTGATCCTGTTCTTCCTGATCGCAGTAATCATGGGCATTATGACCCGTTCGGAGTCATCTTCCGGAAAACCCAAAGCAAAGAAGGCCAAAAAGCCGAAGAAAGAGAAGCCGAAGAAAGAAAAGAAGTCGAAAAAGAAATAATTCGGCCTGACCGTATAAAGGATTGATCCTCCAGTTGAAAGGACACAAGGATGCGCAGAACACGACTGATATTGGTCTTAACCGGAATTCTCTGCTTTACGCTGCTCAGCGGCTGTGCGGAAGACCAGATCAAGCAGCTCAAGGCCCAGAACCGGATTCAGCAGGAACGGATCGTGGACCTCGAATCTCAAATCAGCTCGCTTGAGCTCCAACTTGGCCAGCTCGAAAAGCAAAAGGAACGCCTCGAAGGGCTGACCTCGGCGGATTCGCAGGCGTATGCCGCCCAGCTCGCCGCACTGGAAACGGATATCGCCAAGAAAAAGGCGCTGATCCAGAAGCTCCAGGCACAACTGCTTCGAAGCGGGGCCGCCCTGCCGATGGAATTGAGCGTCAAGCTGCAGGACTTCGCCGCCAAAACCCCGGGCGTAGAGTTTGATCCGGAAACCGGCATGCTCAAGTTCTCCAGCGACCTGCTGTTTGATCTGGGCAGCGACAAGGTCAGTGCTGCGGCGACCGATTCGGTCAAGAGTCTCAGCGCAATCATCCAGTCCGACGAAGCAAAGGATTTCGATGTCGTGATCGCGGGCCACACGGATGATGTCCCGATCAAAAAGCCTTCCACGAAAGAAAAACACCCCACCAACTGGCACCTGTCGGCACACCGGGCCATCTCGGTACTGGACATGCTGGTAGCCAATGGGGTTGAGCCGACACGGGTCAGTATACAGGGATTTGGTCAATATCACCCGATTGCGGAGAATAAACCGGGGAGTAAAGGCAACGACCTGAACCGGCGCGTTGAGATCTATCTTGTTCCCGCCTCGGAATCATAATCGCGGACAGGACAATCACAAAGAAATGACAAGAAAGGCCGGTGTTGAATCGGCCTTTTTTTATCTGGAGGGGAAAAAACATGACGGAAAGAACCCTTATCATCGCCAAGCCCGACGCGGTGCAAAGGCACCTGGTCGGCAGGATCATTACGCGGCTGGAAGAAAAAGGCTTCAAACTCGTCGCGGCAAAGTTCATGAAAATCTCAGAGCAAATCGCTCGTGAACATTACGCGGTACATAAGGGCAAGCCGTTTTACGAAAACCTGGTCAAGTTTCTCAGCTCCTATCCTGTGCTGATTATGGTCTGGCAGGGCCAGGGCGTTATCGCGATGACCCGCAAGATGATGGGGGCAACGTTCGGCTCCGATGCCGAGCCGGGCACGATTCGCGGCGACTTCAGTGCCTCTCGGGGCTTTAATCTCGTCCACGGCTCGGACAGTGAGGAATCGGCCCAGAAGGAAATCGCACTGTACTTTACCGAGGGCGACATAGAGGACTATTCGTTTTCGGATGAGGCCTGGCTCTACGGCAGCAATGACTGAGGTCCCCCAAGGGCAGGTGTGAGTGTATGACCAAAGAGGCAGCAGAAAAAATCCGGCAGCTTCGCGAAGAAATTCAGCGGCACGACTACCGGTATTATGTACAAAACGACCCCGAAATTTCCGATCAGCAGTACGATGAGCTTTTCAGTAAGCTCAAAAAACTCGAACAGCAACACCCCGAACTCATCACGGAGGACTCTCCCACCCAGCGTGTCGCGGGTAAGCCCCTAGATTCTTTTTCATCCGTCGAGCACCTGCGGCCGATGCTCAGCATCGACAATACCTATGACCCCAACCAGGTTCGCGAATTCGACAAGCGGGTGCGAAAAGCAGTCGACGAGGGTTTTCAATATGTCGCCGAGCTCAAGATTGACGGCCTGGCGATCAGCCTTGTGTATGAAGACGGACACCTGGTTCGCGGTGTGACCCGCGGCGACGGCCAGCGAGGTGATGACGTCACCGCGAATATCCGTACGATTAAGTCGATCCCCCTTCGGATTGAAAATATCGAAGGTCTGCACGAAGTACGGGGCGAGGTCTATAT
>CAYVUI010000007.1:50751-59540 GCA_964454745.1 uncultured Pirellulales bacterium
AAAAGGCCTTTGCCGCACTGAACAAACAGCGGGACAATGAAGGTCAGCCGCCGTTTGCCAATCCGCGAAACGCCGCCGCCGGGTCGCTCAAACTGCTCGATCCGGGGATCACGGCAAGGCGCAATCTGCAATTTGTCGCCTATGGCGCCGGCGAGGGCTGGCAAAGCCTCGGGGAAAAGCATTATGATATCCTGCAAAAGCTAAAGAACCTGCGAATCCCGGTCAACCCGAGGATCGAGCGAGTTGAAGACATCGAAAAGGTGATACAGCTTTGCAGAGAATGGGAAGATCAAAAAAGCGATTTCGATTTTCCCGTGGACGGGATGGTCATCAAGATCGATTCGTGCGCAATCCAGGAAATGCTCGGCGCAACCGGCCGGGCCCCGCGATGGTGTATCGCGTATAAATTCAGGGCCGACCGAAAGGAAAGCGTCGTTCAGGACATTCATGTCCAGGTCGGTAAGACCGGAACGCTGACACCGGTGGCAATCCTCGATCCGGTGCCGCTGGCCGGCACGGTGGTGCGAAGGGCATCAGTACATAACTTTGACCTGCTCGAAGGGCTGGACCTGCGAGTCGGCGATACGGTAGAAGTCGAAAAGGCCGGGGAGATCATCCCGCAAATTTTGTCAAATGTAAGCATGGAAAAGGAAGCAAAGCAGCACGAGGCACGGAAGAAATTTACACCCCCTTCGCAGTGTCCGGTTTGTGAAGGCAAGGTGATTGTAAAAGAAAACCCCCGGACCGGGAAAAAAGAGGAAGACCGGGAGGCCCAGTGTAACCACCTGTACCTGTGCTCGAATAAAAAATGCCCCGCGCGGCTGCGGGAGCGGGTGGTCTACTTTGCCGGACGCGGGCAGATGGATGTCGAAACCCTTGGCCCCGCCGTCGTCGATCAGCTCATTGACAAGGGACTGGTTTCCGAGCTGCCGGATTTATATCGCCTTACATTCAGCCAGGTTTCGCAACTGGAGCGAATGGGTGACAAAAGCGCAGAGAAACTGCTTACCAATCTCGAGAAAAGCAAGGACCGTCCACTGGACCGGTTTCTTACAGCCCTGGGCATTGACCTGGTGGGTTCGCAGTCGGCGAAAATCTTTGCAAAGCAATTCGGCACGCTGGAAAAGCTCAAGCAAGCTGACGTGGATGAACTGGAGGCCATCGACCAGGTGGGCCCCAAAATGGCAGAGAGTGTATACTCGTACTTTCATGATGAAGTGAATCTCGCCATGCTCGATGAATTTGAACAACTCGGGGTAAAGCCCAAAGCGGTGCAGGTCACAGAAGGCGGCCCGCTGGACGGCAAAACGCTGGTGGTCACCGGAACACTCGAACATTTTTCTCGCGATGAGATCAAACGGGTAATCGAAAAAAACGGCGGCAAAGCCTCATCATCCGTCAGCAGTAAAACGGATTATCTGCTCGCCGGCGAAAAGGCGGGGTCTAAACTCGATAAGGCGAAAAAAGCAGGAGTGACCATCCTCTCCGAACAGGAATTCATCGACCTGATCGATTCAGGCACATCACAAAACGGAGGCCAGGGTGAACTCTTCTGACGAAAAATTCATGCAGCAGGCCTTCAAACTCGCGAAGAAGGGATTAAGCTGCGTCGAGCCGAACCCGATGGTCGGCTGCGTGATCGTAAAAGATGGCGAAGTCATCGGCCGCGGTTTCCACGAACAGTTTGGCGGCCCGCACGCGGAAGTGAATGCACTGGTCGACTGCAAAAAAAACGGCCATAACCCAAAAGGTGCAACCGTCTATGTTACCCTTGAGCCCTGCTGTCATCACGGCAAAACCGGCCCATGCACTGAGGCACTGATTCGAGCCAAAGTGGGCAAAGTCATCATCGCGGTGATGGACCCAAGTGATAAAGTCGCGGGCAAAGGCATCGAAATTTTGCGCGAGGCGTGTATTGAAGTAACCGCTGGCCTCATGGAAGAAGAGGCTGCCGCTCTTAACGGCCCGTTCTTTAAGTACACACGAACAAAACAGCCCTGGATCATCCTCAAGTGGGCGCAGAGCAAAGACGGCTATCTCGCCTCGGCAAGCTACCGATGGATTTCCTGCGAAAAAAGCCGCCAGCACGCACACAGTCTGCGCCGCCGCTGCCAGGCGATCCTGGTCGGCATCAATACCGTGCTGAATGACGATCCGCAGCTTACCCCACGTCCCGACCGGGGGACAAAACCGCTGCGTGTGATCCTAGACACCCGCCTGATGATCCCCATGGACGCCGGCGTGCTGGATGTAGCCGATGGGCCGACGCTGCTGGTTACCGCGGGTGCCATCCTTGAAACCGCCGAGGAAAAAATCCGCCAGCTCAACCAGATGGGCATAGACTTTCTCATGGTCGATACCCAGGACGGCCGCTGCGACCTCAAGCAGGTCTTTTTCGCCCTCGGCCAGCAGGGCATCCAGCAGGTACTCATCGAGGGCGGATCGCAGGTGCTCAATTCCTGCATTCGGCATGGCTTCGGTGATGAACTGGACGTCTACATTGCACCGGATGAACTCGGAGAAGAAGGGCAAACCCCGGCAACCGCGGCAATGAAAAAACTGGTCAGCGACAAATCACTGCGAATGCGGGAAGAAATTCCAATCGATTCAGACACCTTGATTACGGCGAGACTGGGCGGGTATTAAACCATCGTTTTACTTCATGCGGACCAGGCGGTCCATATCGTACTTCACATGCGGCAGAAATTCCCGGATCTCGCGGACAAACCGCTGGCCGTCCTGCCAGTAGCCGGCTGTGGGCTTTAGATCGTTGTAATGGCTGACGAAATACGCGTTGAGCATCTCGATGAGAACCTCCCGCAGGTACTTACTGACCATCGAGGCCAGCGACACCGGCAGGTAATGGTCATCGGCCTTGAGCACAAAATGGACATTGACCGTCTTGCTCCAGGAACTGAGCCGATAACTGCTGATCGTATCATTCTGCTTGAGTACCTTAAACTCCAGAGACGGGAACATCTTCTGGAGCAGCTCGAGGTAGTAACTCCGCCCCCCGTGACGGTCAATCAGAATATGCAGGTTCTTCGCCTGCTCGGGTGTTTCGTATGTGGCATTCATGATGTGGTTAATCAGCGTGCAAACCGCGGTAAACAAAACCGATGCCTTGTTGTTCACCTTTTTCACCATCTGGTTGTAGTGCCCGGCATCGAGACAATACGAACTGACATTGAACAGCCGGATGTCATGATGACGCAGCGACTGGCTCAAAACCGACGCCGCCAGGTGTGTATCCTCGGCGTGGTCATTGAGCGAGACATGGGCCATATCCTTATACCACGAATACTCCGCCAGGCGGTTTTTGCAGGCCGGGCAAACCGTCTCGATCAGCTCGGCAGCGGTGGAAATGCCATCCGGGTGCGTATGGGGCAGGTTGGCCAGGGCCGCCAGAACCGTCCGCTGGAGCTGGCGAATCCCGGAAGACTTTGAATACGCCTTCTTGCTGTCCGTAATCAGCAGCCGGCCTTTGGCGTGCTTTTTGGTTTTGGTGACCGCATCCTCCAAAAGATGCCAGAGGTCTGCTTTGAGTAATTCATCGGGAACTTCCAAAACAACCGATGAAACGACCAGCGGCCCTAACAGCGGCCCGTAACCTGCTTCATCAATTCCAGCCAGCACTGCCATTTTTCAGTCCTTTGAATTGAGGTATCGCATCCTGATTGCTCTTATTATTATCGGTTAACAACGCCAAAAAAGCTTAATTTTATAGGTAAAATTACTGACTTAATGGGCACAACTTTGGAAGCTGTGCCCCGAAATACTCTCGCAAAAATGAGAATGCGTTTATTGATTCTTCTTTCTTCTATCGAGATCATCTTTTAGCCACTGACCATAAGTGGTCTTGAATACGGAAGAATCGACCTGGATCGGCTTGCTGTCCGCCAGCGAAGGCGTATTGTCGGGCATCGCAACCAGGTTGATGTCATCCAGGTACGCCCCTGCGCCTCGCTGGACATCCTTGACGCAGAAAACACCGGCACCGACGACAAACCGCGTGACACCCAGCTCGTCGTACGCGCCACGTTTGCCCATTGCCTTGTCGTAAATATCCGCGACATTGGCCTGCAGATCATGCCAGGTTCCAGTTTCCAAAGGAATGCGGAAGAACAGCCCCTTCTTCTTGCGGCCCAGTTCCTGGAGGTACAGCCAACTGCTGACCCGTCCCTGGATCGTATATCCCATCGCCCGGGGGTAGTAATCGCCGTAGTATTCGTGCTCGGGCTTGGTAAAATCAAACTGCATCAGGAACTTAAAGTCTCCCTTGCCTTCCGGGCCGCCAACCGCGATCACCCGGCAGTACCCGCCGCCGCGCTCGATCTCTTCTTCAAGGAAATAGCTGGTCGTAAACACCGGATCGCCGCCCCTGGGAGCATCCACGATCTGGTAGAACTCGTTGTACTCATCCTGGAGCCAGTTCGAACCCAGCGGCTTTGCATACACATAAGCACTATGCCGCCCGCTTCGTTTATGCTTCATACGCCATTCATTGAGAAAGCCCGTTTCCAGGCCGTCGCAGTTATATCGATACGGCGTATACCAGCCGCTTAGGCCCTCTTCAAAGCCGGGATTTACGACCTTTGCCGTCGCAGGTAAATCAATGATCTTGTTCAGCATCCTCGGTTCGATATCCTCGTCAAACTCCTGGAAACTGTCCGGGTAAACATATTCCGCATCCGAATACACATTCTTGCTCGTAATCTTCACATCCAGACCGTCCACGTCGATAATGGAATAATAGCCGCCCTTGTCGAGCCCTTCCACGAACTCGGGGAATTCCTCGCCGAACGGACGCGGCGCGGTACCCGACGGCAGCGTCATAAACTTAATCCCCTTGTATTCCCACGCCGTTTTTAGCGCAACCTTGATACCGTTGTGCACGTGCCCGTTGAAGAAGTACTTAACATTGCCGTACTTCGACAGGATATCGATATACTGGTGCTTGAGCCACGGGGAATGCGTATACCACTCCAATTGCGAAAGCCCCTGCGGCATCAAGTGGATATGCACAAAGATCATCGTCGGCTTGTCGCGGTTTTCGTAGAGGTCCTTCTTTAACCACTCGAGCATCGGCTTGTTCACTTCCTTCTTGTCATAATTACCAAACTCGGTATTGGCCGGCACGGTGATAAAATGCCACTTGCCCACATCAAAGGAATAATATACCGAACGCACGCCGTTTATCTTTTCCTGGTAATCACGGAATCGGGTATACGGCGGAATCGTATCGTGGTTGCCGTGATTGATAATCGTCAGGCCCTCAAAGTCAGAGTTTCGCTTCATAAAGTTGTCGAATGACTTCTCATCCGGCACATTGACGATATCGCCAAGGTACACGAGAAAATCAATATTGGGCTTCCTGCGGTTGAGCAGCCGAACTGTCGTCGAGATATTGTAATTGCAGTATCCGTACAGGCCCTGGGTTTCCTCATAATGGCCCACCTGCGGATCGGCATTGATCCCGAAGGAAAACTTGTCCCCGATCTTTTCCAGCTCCGGGTGCGGATTGGAAATGCCGTCCCATTTCGGATCGATCCCCAGCGGCCAGTCTTCGGCGGCCCAAAGATTACTGCATGAAATGAATAGAAATACGATTGAGAGTAACGCGAGTGTCTTTTTCATTGTTTGAGTCCCTAATAATACACATTTGTTTTTCTTACTGTACCCGGGAGTATCATATCGGGTTCACCAGTAATTTGCAAGACGCCGGGGCGATTTTCGTGTAGAATCTCCGCATGAACGACCCAAAAACCAAACATTCTGTAACCGCAAAGGTTGGTTTAGGCGGCAAAAAAGCCGCTAAGGTGTATTTTTTGTTCGCAGCTTCCATTTTCGCAGGCTCTTTCCTGCTTTTTTTCGTCCAGCCGATGATGGGACGCTTCGTCCTGCCGCGGTTCGGCGGCAGCGCGGAGGTCTGGACGAGCTGCATGCTGTTTTTCCAGCTCCTGCTCCTGGGCGGCTACCTCTACAGCCACTGGATCCTGACCGCGGTTTCCACCCGCGTCGGCGTGTTTATCCACCTTGCCGTGCTGGCAGGTGCACTGCTGTTCCTGCCCGTCGTACCGACCAATCTCTCGTCGCAAACCGCCCCGGGCCTGGAAGTCGCCGGCATTTTATGGATACTGCTTATCACTGTCGGCGGGCCGTATTTCGCGTTGGCCTCGACCTCGGTTATCGGCCAGGGCTGGCTCGAGCGCATCAACAAAACAGGCGTATACCAATTATATGCTGTCTCCAACGCAGCGGCTTTTCTGGCACTGCTAAGCTTCCCGTTTTTGTTTGAACCCCGGTTCGGGCGTTTTGAACAGGCGCGGATATGGTCGTGGGCATTTGCAATTTCGGCAGGCCTGGTCGCCCTGTGCGGCATTACCGTTCTTTACCTCGGCCAAAACAGGGCCAAACAGACCGCAAATCCAGCCACAACATCCGCCCCAAAAATCCCGTTTACAAGAATGATCCTCTGGTCCGGTCTTGCTGGGGCAGCAGTGGTCGAGCTTTTGGCGGTGACGAACAAAATCTGCCTCGATATCGCGGTACTGCCTTTTCTGTGGGTGCTGCCGCTGTGTTTGTACCTGCTCTCATTCGTAATCTGCTTTCACTCCCAGCGGCTCTACCACCGCGGCATCTTCCTGTCGCTGTTCGCCGTCTCAATCGTTCTGATCATGTACGCCCGCGTAATGGAAATGCAGATCGCCCCCGTGCACCTGATCGCCATTTACTGCGGGTTCCTCTTTCTCTGCTGCATGGTCTGCCACGGCGAGCTCTACCGCAAACGCCCCGATGCAAGCCGGCTGAGCCGCTTTTACCTGATGATCTCCCTGGGCGGGGCTCTCGGCGGCGTATTCGTCGCGGTCATCGCACCGCTGATCTTTTCGAGCTATTTCGAGCTTTATTTCGGCCTCATGCTGGTGATCCTGTTCCTGCTGACCGGCCACGACCAATGGAACACACTGCCCAAAGCACGCAAGGCCACCCTTTTAAGCCTGCTGCTTATCACCAGCCTGCTGGGCATCCTCTTTGGCCAGCAAAGAGACGAGGCCCACCGAACCGCCCTGGCCAGTGAGCGAAATTTCTACGGCGTGGTGACCGTATGGGAAAAAGACGAGCACGACCCCGCCCTGCACCGCCGGACCATGAAGCACGGCACCACCTTCCACGGCCTCCAGTTCCTCTCGCCCGAAAAGGAAGACCTCGCCACCGCCTATTACTCTCCCCAAAGCGGCATCGGCCTGATTATGAAACATTTCAATCGCACCGCCGGACCGCAAAAGACCCTGCCGGAAAAACCGATCCGCGTTGGCGTAGTCGGCCTTGGCGCGGGCACCATCGCGACCTATCTCGAAGAGGGCGACTTGCTCCGCTTTTATGAGATCAACCCGGTCGTCCGCGATTTCGCTTACGAACACTTTACCTACCTGCCTGATTGCCGCGGAACCGTCGAGGTAAGCGTCGGCGACGGCCGCCTGCTGCTCGAAGACGAACCTGATATGCAGTACGACGTCGTCGTGATCGACGCCTTCAGCAGCGATACCATCCCCGTCCACCTGCTCACACAGGAAGCCTTCGCAATCTACGCCCGTCACATCAAACCCGGCGGCTTGCTCGCGGTCCATGTCTCCTCGATCCACCTCGACCTTGAACCGGTCGCTGCCTGTATCGGGCAATCCATCGGCTTTCACGCCGCCGGAATCTACACAGACGAAAGCCCGGAAATGGGCATTTTCGCCTCGGACTGGGTGATTCTCGCAAAAAATCAGGGCCTCTTCACCGCCCCCGCGTTTCGCAATCAGACCGAAAAGGTCGAATACGACCCTGATATCCACCTCTGGACGGATGACCATATCAACGTACCGGCTGTACTGCGATGGTCCGGCCCGTAGTTATATATCACATGAATTTGCTTTAATACGCCGGATATCTTACAATGGCTGAAACGAGAATTGCGGAGAATTTTTATGCGAAAAGCACTGATTTGTATCGCGATCATCCTTGTCGGCTTCCTGGTGACCGTGAGCACCCAGGCCCAAAAAAAGAAGAACGACGCCGTCAGCGAGGCCACGCCCTACGGCTGGTCCGAGCAGCAGCGGTACACCGAGCGAGAGCGTGTTGACCTGGCCATCCCCCTGACTATCGGCCGCATCAGCCTGGAAGAAACCCTCCGCCAACGCCGCAGCGTGCGTGAATTTGGCGACAGGGATGTCAATATCGTCGAGCTGGCCCAGCTTCTCTGGGCCGGTCAGGGCATTACCGACGAGAAAAACGGCAAACGCACCGCCCCCTCGGCCGGGGCGATCTACCCGATGGAGCTTTACGTATTCAACAAGCACGGCGTATATGTTTATGACCCCGGGGAACACCAGCTTGCCAACATCGAAAAAGAGGACCGCAGAAAGGCCCTCTCCGAGGCGGCCTTCAACCAGCAATGGGTCCAAAAGGCCCCGGTAACCATCGTGATCGCCGGTGACTTGAACAAAACCGCCAAACGCTACGGCCGGGAAGATGCGATACGCTTTGTCTACATTGAAGCCGGGCACATTGCCCAGAATCTCCAGCTCCAGGCGGTCGCGATGGACCTGGTGAGCGTACCGGTCGGATCGATCGATTACAAAAAGATCAGCTCGGTCGCCAAATTCCAGTCCCGCCCGGTTTACATGGTATGTGTCGGCAAACCCGCAGAGCAGGAGGAGTGATACAAGTGAAAATAAAGACACCTGCAATTAACTTCTCTTCATGGCCTTCATGAGCTTTATGGTAAAAAAATACTCACCATGAAG
>CAYVUI010000008.1:0-56269 GCA_964454745.1 uncultured Pirellulales bacterium
GGCCGCCTGAGAAACTCAGTAAAATAGAAATATGGGCTTATTCAGCAAGCTCTACTTACTATAGAGTTCCACATTATCCCTCTAATGAACAGGAAGATAAATATTATTTAAAGGGCATAATCGCGGAATGGCGTATTACAAAAAAAGACACATATGTAAGGCATCTAAGGAAAAAGGCATCTATTGTCGAATTGACTATATTAAAAAATACTGATAAAAGCGGACTAGACAAAATAACTTTTGGTTTGTTTCTTTATGACGATCATGAGGGCAATTTGCTATTATGGGATTATATAGGCGATCCTGATTATGCAAGATATCGTGATTTTAAAAAAGTTGGCACAGGGTTATCCCGTAGGGTACATAAACTCAACTGAACATAAAACATTGATCTTTCATAAGTTAATAGGCGAAAGTAAGGCAAATCCGGGCCGAAAAAAGATTCAATATTGATTGTCTTCCTCAAAAATACATCCGGGTGATTGAGAATAGAAAATTCGACATTATTTGCTCTGTGTAAAGTAAAAAGTGATGGATTTGGTTCCGATTTTCGGGAGGCCGGATTCCATACTCTACTCTCAACTCACTACTGTCCACTCTCTGGCCCACCGGGCCTCGTAGGATGCCGTTGATTTCGTATGGCGAAGCCATCGAAAGAAACGCATGCTGAAAAAAAAAGCTTCGGTCGAAGACCGTATCCACTTATCGAGTGAGCTTGTCGAACGAGATAACCGAGGCCTCCAATCGAGAGAGCGAAGCGAACCGAGATTGGAGAATTGTCCCGGCCGCAGGCCAATCCAAAATCTACTTTCTACTCTCTACTATCTAAATTCTGGCCTAAAGCCCCCCCTTTACGGCCCCATCGCCTCTTTCAGCGCCTGGTGTTCCTTGTACAAAGCTCCCAGCTCATCGGGCCGCACGATCACAAAATCCTCCGGCAGCTGATCCACCAGCTCCTTGATATCCTCGTAATGGTACCCCCAGTTCTGCAAAAAAATATGCACAAACGCCGGCCGCTGATCCGGCAAATTCCCCACAATCTCCTCCAGTCCCTTCGCCGGGTCATACCCCCGGTTGATCGACCGGAACACCGGCACCTCACCGAGCGTATACGTCGCGCGGTCCCACGGCGTCCGGCTGCCGTAGCCGGGATACACACCCGTTAGCATATCGCCCATATCCTGCACATACGGCTGCAAATACGAATCCTTCACGCCCGTATAATTGATAATCCAGATCCAGTCCATGTCCAGCTTGCCCATATACTCGCGCGTCAGCTCGATAAACCCGTCCCACACCGCCTTGCGCTTGCCCTGCTCGAATCCCATCGCGAAAAAGCCCGGGTAAATATACCCAACGCCCGACACCGCACAGCCGATCGAATCCGTCGGCTCGAGCGTCGGATAATAATAATCCAGCAGCGGCGCCTGCAAATCCAGAAGCGACGGTCCCATCGCCCAGCCGACCGGAATCTGCCCCCGGTACGGGCTCTGCCAGTACATCGGAAAATAATCGTACCACGTATTGAGGTTATCGCCGTCCGAGATCACAAAAGCCGCGTATACCTTATCCGACTCCAGCTCCACCTTCCGCCCCGGCAGGTTATAAAATCCCGCACCCTTGGCCTGCAAACCGGTCCATACCGTCAGGTTCGTCTTCCAGTCCACCGGCACCAGGAACTTGCCGTACTCCGAAAACAGCCTGACCCCCGCCTGCTCGCCGATTCCCACGCCCTTGCCGGCCCACGGATACCCCATCACCGCGATATTCACCGGCATCTGCCCGAGCATCTCTTTGGTAAACGCAAGCTCCGCCGCCGGATCCGCCATCGCATGGTCGCCGTCAATCTCGCCGCTGGGCCAGAGAGTAAACACCTTCTTGCCTACCAGGTAATCCCGCAGGTGCGAAAGCTCAGGTATTGGCCCCAGACACGCAATCACGCTGTGATCCATCTCGGGCCACAGCGTCTCCCACGCCCACCGGTACGCCTCAACATTGCTCGAAAACCTCCCCCGTAAATCCTCAACCACGTTCAAATCGTATTTCTCCACGTGCTCGGGATACGCCACCGCCGCCCCATGCACCGCCGCGGCCATGCACGCGATATTGAGCCCCACAGGCAGCTTCTCATCCACGATCACGACATCACGCATCTCAAACCGGTCCAACAGCTCCTCCAAAGAGCCGATCCGGGCCGTCCGCTGGATGTAACCACCGTCCACGAGCCACTTTAGCCACTTCTCATCGTGCTTGACGCTCAAAAACTCCTTCTCCGCCGCGGTCCCGCCGGGCTTTTCCAGGTACAGCCAAAGCTGCGTCTTGTCCCGGTTGATAATCCCCTGCGCGGTATTGACCAGTGTCTTGGTCCGCGCATCCATTCCGTAGGCGTCAAAATAGAGCACCGTCTCTTCCGGCGCCGCCGACCGCGGATACAAACTCTCGCCCTTGTAGCCCTCTACCGGCGTAACGAGCTTCTCACCGCCGCCAAGGCCCATCAGCTCACACGAACTGACCAGCAAAAGACAACCTGCCAAAACAAACACCCAAAACAATCGAATCCTAAAACTTCTACCCATTCTTAACCTCCAATTAAAGGGGTCAGGTACCTTTTTTTCACATTCAAAACCCCGCCCCATAAGCAGGATTCCCTTTTAACACGCAATTGTAGAACATAACTCCCTCCAAATCAATGTTTTAAATAAAGGGGGCAGGTACCTTTTTTTCACATTCAAAATCCCGCCCCCGCAGCAGGATCGCTTTCTTTCCAGTTACGTAGGATGCTGTTGATTTCGTTTGGCGAAGCCATCGAAAGAAACGCATGCTGATAAAACTTATTTCGTGTTTTTCGCGCCTTTCGCGGTTTATAAAAAAAAGCCCGGCCGCAGGCCGGATTCCATGCTCAACTTTCTAATCCGTAGGAGGGGATAAAATTCTTTGTTCATTTTACCCATGCTGTTTAAAAACCATTTTGAGTTCCATGTACACAACTTACCTGTTTGCAAGGCGACTATTTATCTACTTGAAGGCAGTCCCGAAAATGGTCAGCCATCCTTTCCCATTTGCCGGATAAATCCTTCACCTTCTCCGGGTACTTCTCCGCCAGGTTATTCATCTCGCACCGGTCACGCGACAAATCATAAAGCTCCCACGGGCCGCTTTTGCCCTTCTCGATCCATCGTGCAGAAAGCTTCCACTTGCCCTCGCGAACCGCCCGGTTATCCCGGTGCGCCCACCACAGCAAATCATGGCCGACCGCTCCATTGCCAAACGCAGGCAGCAAACTCTGGCCCGGCCGCAGCGGCGCAGCATTCTCACTTTTGCCCGCAGCCTTCGCATCCGCCCCGGCCAGCTCCATCACCGTCGGCACGATATCGATAAAATGGCACGGATCATGCCGCAGGCCCCCGCGGTCGGCAATCCCGTCCGGCCAGTGAACGATCAGCGGAGACGAAATCCCCCCTTCATGGTTCCAGTGCTTATGCAATCGAAACGGCGTATTGGCCGCCGTCGCCCAGCCGGGCCCCACACACAGAAAACTTTCCGCACTGCCCGGCCTGGCGGACTTGTCATGCCCGTCGCCGCGGATATACATCTCGGCACTGGCCCCGTTATCACTGACAAACAGAATCAGTGTATTCTCATAGGCCCCCATCGCCTTTAGCTGATCAACGATCCTGCCGATCTCCTTGTCCATGCGGGTAATCATCGCCGCATGGATGGACATCTTCACGGCCTGGAATTCCTTCTGCTCTTCGGTCAGGGCCTCCCAGTCCACCGCCCGGTCCGCCTCGCCGGTACCGATCCTTTCCTGCTGGTCCTCCCGGCTCAAATTCCAGTGCGGGACGACATCCGTATCCTTCTTTGAAAGGTCGCAATTGATCAGCCCCATCTTCTTCATCCGCTGCCAGCGCTGTTTGCGGATCACATCCCAGCCGTCTTTGTACACCCCCTTGTACGCCTCGATATCCTCCCGGAAGGCATGCAGCGGCCAGTGCGGCGAATAAAACGTTACATACTGAAAGAACGGCGTCGATGTGAAGTCCCGCTCGTGCAGCTTGAGGCACGCGATCGCGTGGTCGGCAATGGCCACGGTGGAATAATAATCGTCCCCTTTCTGGACGGGTGCCCTGAGGTCATCCTCCTGCCAGGGCTTCGAGGCAAAGAACCGGTCCCAGTCGCACTGCTTGAATTCAACCCCCCAGCTTCGGTCAAAACCGGCTTCTTTCGGGCTGCCGTCGATATGCCATTTGCCGCTGTGATAGGAGCGGTAGCCGCAGGGTTTTAGCATCTCGGGCAAAAGCGTTGCCCACGAAGGCCGATCGGCCCTTTCAATCCCTTCGATGCTGTCCCGCCGAATCTGCTGGGCGTAATAGCCGGACAAAATACACGCCCGCGAAGGCCAGCACCGCCCGGTCGAATAATGCTGTGTAAACCGAAGCCCCCGGGCCGCCAGCGATGAAAGAACCGGCGTGCGGACCTCTCCGCCGTAACACTGGGCGTCGGAATAGCCCATATCGTCCGCCATAATCAGCAAAACATTCGGCCGGCGGCCCGCAACCGCACGCTTGCGCGTCAAAGGTGCACACGAACCCGCCAGCCCCGCGGCCGATGCCGCCAGTGTCATTTTCAAAAATTCCCGTCTTCGCATACGCTCCCTTTCAATTGAAAGACCAGTATAAACCATTTACAGAATTCGTTAAATGCAAAACTCCGAAAATAAAAGACAGTAGACATCTCTAATCGTAACCCAAACCGTAAATACATAAGAGCCCCCGCAGCCAAGCAGCGAAATAGTAAATTCTTATGTGCGTACGTAATAAAAAGGATTGGAAAGAAACCTCCCGGGCGATATAATCCTTTCCATGGGGTATGCTGAAAAACAAATCCTGTTGAGAAACTGCATTCTTTGCCTTCTCCTTTTCCTGTTCGCAGGGAATCCCTGCATTAAGGCGGCCCAGGAACCCGGCAGCAGTGCCCCCGCCGAAACAAGCCAGGCCCCCGAAAAACCGGAGACGCACTCTGATGACTTAGCCGAAACCCCCGCCCCCGTGGGAATGATTACCGCCGACCCCCCGGAAACCGCAGAGGCTTTGTCTATAGAAGAAGTTCAGGCCCTCAGAGAGCAGGCCGCGGCCGCGACCGATCTTTCCGAAACCGCCAAAAGTAAGCTGCTCGAAACCTGGGACAAAGCCATTGCCCAGCTCCAGCTCGCCCGCGAACTGACCGCCAGGAAACAGCAATACACACAGGCCGCCCAGAATGTCCCCAACCTGCTGGCCGAGACGCAAAAAACGCTCGAACAATCGCCCCAGCCGGTCAAGCCGCAAACCGAAGCCGACCTGACCCTCCCGCAGGCCGAGCAGAAGCTGGTCCAGGCCAACGTCGAACTGGCCGAGGCGAAAGAAACGGCCGCCGAGCTCGAAGAGGAACCCAAAAAACGAGCCGACCGCCTGACTGCCATTCCCAAAGAAGTCGTCGAGGCCAAACGCAAACTCCAGGAAATTCAACAGCAGCTTAGCCTGACACCCGACGTGGAAAAAAGCTCCTCACAGGCAAGGGCCGAGCGCGTGTACCTCGAAGCACAGCGAAAAGCACTCGACGCCCGCATCGCCGCGGATACCGAAGAGCTGGTCTTTTATGATGCGGCTAACGATTTGCTGGCCGCCCGCAGAGACCTCGCAGCCCGGCAGGTCACAGAGAAAGAAAAAATCGTCGCAGCCCGGCAGCAGCAGGTCGAAACCCTTCGCAGGCAGCAGGCACAGCTCGCCCGCGAAAAAGCCGCGCAGGCCAAAGAGGAAACCCAGGACGCCCATCCGCTGATTCAGCAGGCCGTGCAGACCAATGCCGACCTCGCGCTGCGTCAAGCCGAATTAATCAACGAAATCGAGCAGGCCGCGCAATACTCCGACAACATCGAAAACCAATTGAAGGCCCTTGAAAAGGATTTCGACCAAATTCGCCTGCAGGTCGAAAAAGCCGGGGCTGTCACCGACGTACTCGGCGTGCGCCTGCTCGGAAAACGCAACGCCCTGGCCGACACTGCCGTGCATCGACGGAAAATTCGACAGCGCAGCTCGGAAATCTCTCGGGCCCAGTTCCAATGGAGTGAATATGACAACCAATGGTCAGAACTGAGTGACCCGGACCAATATGCCCACAATCTTCTCGTCCAAAACGCTGATCTTTCCGAAGACCAGCGGCAAAACCTGGCGCCCAAACTGGTGGAACACCTCAAAGCTCGGCGGAAAACACTCAAGGCCCTCAGCGACCTGAATCTCGAATATTCCTCTCGCCTGGCCAATGTCGACACCCGCGAACGGGCCCTGGTCCGCACGATCAGTGAGTATGCCGATTTCATTGACGCCAACATCCTCTGGGTACGCAATACACGGGTACTTTCCCCCGGCACCTTCCGCTATGCCTTCGAGGCATTCCGGTGGCTTGCATCACCGGCCAACTGGCAGCAGGCCGGCAGGACTCTCTGGGCGGATATCAAGGCCGGACCGGTCATTTACCTGCTGATCGCGATCATTATCACCGGTGCGTTTGCCGCGCTGCCCAGGCTCCGCAGGCGGCTGCAAACCCTCTCGACCCAGGTGCATCAAATCAAAACGGACAACTTCTTGCTGACGATTCGAGCGCTTCTGGTCACCGTGCTGCTGGCACTGACCCCGGCGGTCATGCTCTGGATGATCGCTTCACGGCTGTCCGCCGCCGGACAGGAGCCCTTCGTCCAGGCGATTGCGGCGGCCCTGCTCTACCTGGTGCCGGTGATCTTCATCTTCAAATTCCTCTACTACCTCAGCATCCCCTCCGGCCTGGTCCAGGACCACTTCCGGATGAGACCCGACCCAATGGCCTTTTTCTGCAAACACCTGCGATGGTTTTTCGCCTTGATCATTCCGGTCATCTTCGTTTCCGTCTCGATGAGTACCCAGCAAGTCCAGCCGGAATGGTACGGAACCCTCGAGCGGATTACCTTCATGCTGGGAATGCTGGGCATGGCGGTATTCCTCCTGATCGTACTGCGGCCCAGGGGACCGTTGATTTCCGCATTTTTAAAACGCCGCGAGGGCAGCTGGATCGACCGGCTGCGCCACGGCTGGTACGTCCTGGCCGCGGCGGGGCCCCTGGTTTTAATGGTGCTCGCCGCAATGGGCTATCTCTATGCCGCACGGTATCTCTACAACAAGATATTGCTGACCCTGGGGTTGATCCTGCTTACGATGTTGATTCGCGCCCTGTTCGTGCGAAGCCTGGTCGTCGAACAAAAACGCCTGGCCGTACTCGAACGCGAAAAACGGATGCAGGCCGCCGAGAAAAAAAGCGAAGAACTGCCCCAGGCAGGCCCCCCGGCTTCAGAACCCCCGGAGGAGAAAAAAGAGCCGACCATCTTCGAGATGTCCATGCAGACCCGCCGGCTGTTCACCACAATCACCCTCATCCTGATGTTTGTGGGCATCTGGTACATCTGGAGCGGTGTGCTCCCGGCCTTTGCCAAAATCGGTCAATTCCGGCTGTACTCGCTCGGCGAAGACCTCGTCACCTTTGGGGCCGTGGTCACCGCCCTGATCGTCCTCGCACTGACCGTAGTGATCTCGAGCAATGTCCCCGGACTGCTCGAAATTTTTATCCTTCGCAAGCTGCCCCTCGACCGGGGCATTCGTTTTGCCATCATCACCATCACCCGCTATATCCTCGTAATCGTCGGCCTGGTCATTGCGTTTACCGAAATCGGTATCGGCTGGTCCAAGGTGCAGTGGCTCATCGCCGCCATGACCGTGGGCCTGGGGTTTGGACTCCAGGAAATCTTCGCGAACTTTGTCAGCGGGTTAATTATTTTGTTCGAGCAGCCCATTCGTGTCGATGACGTGGTCACCGTCGGCGAGGTGACAGGCCGCGTCACGAAGATCAAAATCCGGGCCACGACCATCCGGCGATGGGACCAGCGGGAGCTGATCGTTCCCAACCGGGAGTTCATCACCGGGCAGCTGATCAACTGGACCCTCTCGGACAATATCCTTCGCCGCGACTTTGCCGTAGGGATCGCCTACGGCTCCGATGTTCGCAAAGCGGAACGAATCCTGTACGAAATTGCTGAAAACGACCCGCGGGTGCTCGACAACCCCGCCCCGATCGTACTGTTTAAAGGCTTCGGCGACAACAGCCTCGAATTTGAACTTCGTGTCAATTACTCCGGCATCGAAAACATCCTTAGCCTCTGGCACGACATCAATGTCACCATCGACGACCGCTTCCGCGAGGCCGGGATCGAAATCGCCTTCCCCCAGCGCGACATCCACATCCGGTCCGCCGATCTCGATATCCCCCTGCAGATCAAACAAAATCCCGCTTCAAAAAATCCGCCCCCGGACCAGCCGCAACCCTGACTGCCGATGCAAATGCCTCGTTCGAAGGGCATTTTTTCATGCCCGCCGGGGCCGACAGATCCTGTCGAAATTCCGGAAAAATAAATCGTACACTTGTACGAAAATATTCGAACATTTGTACGAATCGCATGCTTTATATTGCCCATTTTTACATATAAACATATAAACATCTTGCCGGAACTGCCACATACAAGACTCCGCATATCTGTATCTTGTATTCTTATCATCAAAATCAAACTGCCGGAAAACCCTCTTTTTTTCACAAAACAGGCAAAATACTCTTGAACCCAACGCCCAAAGCCGATATAGTCCATGTTATGGATACACGAATCAGCAATTTCGTTGACTTCTACAGTGCAAACGCTGCCCTGCTGATTCTGCTGCGCCTGTAGGCGCATATCATACCTTACATATCCAAAATCAATCTTTTTTTACGTTTAATCTGGAAATTTCTCCGGAAAATGTACATAATGCCACATTTCCGCGGGAATTTCGCTTATCCTGATAACGGAGCAAAACCATGGCTACGGAAAAAGTGACAATTTTTGATACTACCCTTCGTGACGGCGAGCAGGCCCCTGGTGCCAGTATGAGCATCTCGGAGAAGCTTGAGGTTGCCCGCCAGCTCGAGAAAATGAAAGTCGATGTCATCGAGGCCGGTTTTCCTGTGTCGAGCCCTGCGCAGTTTGAGGCGACCCGCCTTGTCGCAGAGGAATTGAGCGGCCCTGTCATCTGCGGGCTTGCACGGGCACATGAGAAGGATATCTCCGCGGCGGGCGAGGCCCTGGCCCCGGCGAAAAAGCGGCGAATCCATACTTTTATCGCGACCAGCCCGATTCACATGGAGTTCAAACTCAAGAAAAAGCCCGACCAGGTGCTGGAAATGGCCGTAAAAGCGGTCAAAGCAGCTCGGGAATTCACCGACGATGTGGAATTTTCGCCTGAAGACGCGTGCCGAAGTGAGATCGAGTTTTTGTATGAGATTCTCGGCGCGGTCATCGAGGCCGGAGCAACGACGTTAAATATCCCGGATACCGTGGGTTACGTTCTCCCTTACGAGTACGGCCAGATCATCGCGCGGCTCAGTGAGAACGTGCCGGGCATCGAGAAGGCGGTGCTGAGCACGCACTGCCACAACGACCTTGGGATGGCGTCTGCCAATTCGCTGGCCGGCGTTCGCAACGGTGCGCGGCAGGTCGAGTGCACCGTAAACGGCATCGGGGAACGGGCCGGCAACGCGGCGATGGAAGAAATCGTCATGGCAATCCAGACCCGGCAGGACTTCTTTGAGCACGTGACGACCAATATTGTGACCACCGAGATCGCCCGGGCCAGCCGGCTGGTCTCGCAGCTGACCGGCTTTGTGGTTCAGCCCAACAAGGCGATTGTCGGTGCCAACGCATTTGCGCACGAGTCCGGCATCCACGTGGACGGAATCCTCAAAAAACGCGAGACTTACGAGATCATGACGCCTGAGATGATCGGTTTGACCGGTTCGCGGATGGTGCTCGGCCGGCACAGCGGGCGTGCGGGTTTTGTGGACCGCTGCAAGTCGCTTGGCTTTACCCTCAGCGACGAGGAGATCAGCAAGGCCTACCAGCGTTTCCTCGAGATCGCCGATAAGAAAAAGGAAATCTTCGATGAAGACATCGCCGCGATTATCAGCGACGAGGTCCGCGTCGTCGAGCATGTATATGACCTGAAATACCTGCATGTGGCCAGCGGGACCGGTACTTTGCCGACCGCGAGCGTACGCATTGAGACCAAGGGCGGCACCACCCAGGCGGCGGCCTGCGGAGACGGACCCGTCGATGCGGCCTATCAGGCGATCCGCGAGGCCACGGGCCAGAGCCCGCACCTGGAGAACTACTCGATCCGCGCGATCACCGGAGGAAAAGAGGCCCTCGGCGAGGCAACCGTCCGCATCCGCAACGACAAGGGCCGGGCCTTCATGGGCCGCGGCGTCTCGACGGATATCATCGAGGCCAGTGCCAAGGCCTACGTGGACGCGATTAACCGGATGCTGGCGGCACCCGGCACGGAACCGGAGAAAACCGAAGCAAAAGGCGACGTATAGCAGAAACGAAAACCCGAAATTTTTGACAGGAAGAGACACGGAGAATTTGTCATGGCAATGACGATCACGGAAAAAATATTCGCAAAGGCCTGCGGCCAGAAGGCGGTGCGGGCCGGCGATATCGTAAACGCAAATATCGACGTCATCATGTGTCACGATGTGACGACACCGCCGGCGATCAGCATGCTGAAGGACAACGGCATCGACCGGGTATTCGACCCGGACCGGATCGTGGTGACGCCGGACCATTTTCAGCCGGCCAAGGATATCAAGAGCGCCCAGCTCCACAAGCGGCTTGACACCTGGTGCAAGGAAAAGGGAATCAGGAACTATTACAAGCTCGGCAAGGCCGGCGTGTGCCATGCGCTGCTGCCCGAACAGGGGCACATTCGGCCCGGCGAGGTTATCGTCGGCGGGGATTCCCACACGTGCACCTACGGCGCGTTCGGGGCGTTTAGCACCGGGATCGGCTCGACCGACCTGGCCGCGGCCATCGCGACCGGCGAGCTGTGGTTCAAGGTGCCTGCGTCCATTAAGTTCGTACTCAAGGGCAAACTCGGGCCCGGGGTGTACAGCAAGGATATCATCCTCGCAGTCATCGCCGCGATCGGCACCGACGGCGCACTCTACAAGGCCATGGAATTTGTCGGCGATACGCTTGACGATATGACCATGGAATCGCGAATGACCATTACGAACATGGCCATCGAGGCCGGCGGCAAAAGCGGCATCATCGCCGTGGATAACGTTACACGCGAATACCTAAACGACCGGCTCAAGAACGCCGCCGAGTACGAGGCCTTTGCCTCCGACGCGGACGCCGAGTACGATACCGTCATGGAACTCGAATGCGACAAGCTCGAACCCATGGTCGCCAAACCGCACCTGCCCAGCAACGGCAGCCCGATCAGCGAATGTGCCGGGCTCGAAATGGACCAGGCGTACATCGGAAGCTGCACGAACGGACGGATCGAGGACATGCGGCTGGCCGCGAAGATCCTCAAGGGCAAAGAGGTCGCGATCCGCACGATTGTGGTGCCCGCGACGCCGGAGATCTGGAAGCAGTGCCTCGACGAAGGCCTGGCCGAAATCTTCTACGACGCCGGCTGCGTGGTCAGCGCTCCGACCTGCGGGGCGTGCCTCGGCGGGTTCATGGGCATCCTTGCAGAAGGTGAAAAGTGCGTCAGCACGACGAACCGTAATTTTGTCGGCCGGATGGGGCACCCGGAAAGCGAGGTCTACCTCGCCAGCCCGGTCACGGCGGCTGCGAGCGCGGTGGAAGGCAAATTAACCGACCCGAGAAAATACTTGTAATAACAAACGCAGATATTGTTTAAATAATTGAGCCACAGATTACACAGATTGACACAGATTATTTACTAAAATGAACAATGAAGTGAAATATCCTCATAAGGAACTGACAGGCAGGATTATTGGTGCCGCCATGGAGGTGCACAATCATCCGGGCTGCGGTTTTCTTGAGAATGTGTATCATGAAGCCATGAAGATAGAACTGGAGATGAACGGAATTAATTATCAATCTCAAAGCCCTGTCACTGTTTCTTACAAGGGTGTTCCATTGAAGGAATATGTTCTGGATCTGGTTGTGAATAACCTGGTGGTTGTGGAATTGAAGGCTGCTAATTTTATAGAAGAAATATTTGAGGTACAATTGCTCAATTATCTCAAGGCAACCGGCTATAAAATTGGACTGCTACTTAATTTTGGCGCAACATCTTTGCAATATAAAAGATTGATTTATTAAATCTGTGAACAAACAAAAATGAAAAAGGTTAAACATTCAAGAGTTGCAGTAAAAAGATAACCAGCAGAATTATTAAAATAAAAAAAATCTGTGAAAATCTGTGAAATCTGTGGCTAATATAAATAAGGAAGCATATAAAAATGGCAAAAACACACGTATATAAACGAGACCACGTCAATACCGACGAGATCATCCCCGCCCGGTATCTCAATACCGATGACACCGCGGAACTCGCCGCACACTGCATGGAAGATCTCGACGTCGAATTCGTCAAAAAATCCGCCCCCGGCGACGTCATCGTCTGCGGCGACGATTTCGGCTGCGGTTCCAGCCGCGAGCACGCCGTATGGGCCCTCCAGGGCGCCAGGGTCGGTGCCGTCATCGCCCAGACGTTCGCACGCATCTTCTACCGCAACTGCATCAACTGCGGGTTCTACCCGATCGAGCTCGACGGCGCACTGGAGAAAATCGCCGACGGCGACGAGATTGACATCGACTACGAAAACGGCGTGATCCAGAATAAAACACAAGGCAAAGAGATCGCCTTCAAACCGCTGCCCGATTTCGCACTCGAGATCGTGCGCGACGGCGGACTCCTCAAACACATAAAAAAGAAGATCGCAGGATGAGATCCTAACCCAAAAGGCGTAAGGCAACGCAAAAAACAATTGCAGGAAAGGAAAGATTCGATGGGAAAAAGTTATAACATCGCGGTCATCCCCGGCGACGGGACCGGCCCGGAAGTCACCGCAGAAGCAGTCAAGGTCATGCACGCAGCCGCCGGAAAATTCGGTTTCAAGGTCAATACGACCGAGTACGATTTCGGCGGAGAACGATACAAGAAAACCGGCGAGACGCTGCCCGACAGCGCGATCGACGAGCTGGCGAAGTACGACTCGATCCTGCTGGGCGCGATCGGCCACCCGGACGTTGCGCCGGGCATCCTGGAAAAGGGCATCCTGCTCAAGGCCCGTTTCGCGCTGGACCAGTACATTAACCTGCGACCGGTCAAGCTGTACCCCGGCGTGCCATGCCCGCTCAAGGACAAAGGCCCCGAGGACATCAACTACGTGGTCGTGCGTGAGAACACCGGCGACCTGTACACCGGCACCGGCGGGTTCACCATGAAGGGCACCCCTCACGAAGTGGCCGTCCAGTCGGCTGTGTACAACCGCCACCAGGTGGACCGCTGCCTGAAGTACGCCTTCGACTACGCCAAAAAGCACGGCAAGAAGTCCCGCGGCGTCGGCAAAGAGAACACCCTGGCCCTGTGCGGCAAGACCAACGTACTGACCTACGTGTACGACCTGTGGGAACGCGCATTCAACGAAATGGGCGACAAGGAATACGCCGACATCCGCCGCGACTACTACCACGTGGACGCCACCTGCATGTGGATGGTCAAGAACCCCGAATGGTTCGACGTGATCGTCACCGGCAACATGTTCGGCGACATCATCACTGACCTTGGCGCGATCACGCAGGGCGGCATGGGCATCGCTGCCGGCGGGAACATCAACCCCGAGGGCGTGAGCATGTTCGAGCCCATCGGCGGCTCGGCACCCAAGTACACCGGCCAGGGCGTAATCAACCCGCTCGCTGCCGTCTGCTCGATGCAGATGATGCTCGAAACCCTCGGCGAAGACAAAGCCGCGGAAGAGATCGAAGCGGCCGTCAAGTTCGTCACCGGCGAAAAGCTCGAGAGCATGGCCGCCGGCCGAATGGGCTACAACACCAGCCAGGTAGGCGACCTCGTAGCCGAAAAACTCGTCGGCTAATTATCCGGCATGGGTAAAATGAAAAGAGTATTTTACCCATCCTACGGCGAGATTATACATAAGGCAACAATTCAAAGCCGTCCGGATTCAACCCCGAACGGCTTTTTTCTTGCCCTGGCCGGGATGCAACGGGTATAATTCCACTCTCGAATCAATTAACCTGACAAAATAACGGTGGTGAACGGACATGAAAAGCATTTTGACATGTCAAACTGAGAAAAAAGGTACCTGACCCCTTTATTTATAGGAGGCTGGCGATTGCTTAAAAAAGTCGAACACAGAAGTCCGTGGACGTTTGTCCCTACGCTTGCGTTTATCCTTGGCCTGGGCATTGCCGTTGTGCAGCTTGTTTACAGGCTTATTTACAAGTCGATGGGGATCTCCAACGAGGCCATCGGGGTGCTGACGCTGCTGGGGCTTCCGATCGCGTTTAACGTAGTGATCGCTCCTTTCGTGGACTCGGTGAGCACCAAGCGGAAATGGCTGATCCTTACGCAGTACGCCGTGATTCTCTGCCTTGGGCTGCTGGCTGTCTCCATGATCCTGGATGATTACGTCTTCCCGATTTCGGTAGGCCTGCTTTCGCTGCTGTCGCTGTTGATCGGGGTTTTCGCGGTTCCGCAGGGCGGTTTTTACGTGGACGCTTTGACCAAGAAAGAGCAGGGCTTTTTTGTAGGCATCAATACGGCCTCGATTCGCCTGGGACTCATTATTGTCACGGGTTTTCTTGTGATGGTCAGCGGCAAGTTCGGCGAGCAAACCGGAAAGATGGAATACGGCTGGGCGATGTTCTTCGGGCTGTGCACCGTGGTGACTTTGATGATAACGCTCTGGCATCAGTTTGTACTGCCGTACCCGCCAAAAGTCGTGGAATCGGAGAAGCCCAAATACTTCGTGGTCTTCCAGGAATTTTTCGCACAGAAACAGGTCCTGGTTTTCGTCGTTTTTATCCTGATCTACCGGCTCGGTGAAGGGCTGCTGGCTACAATGGCGGAGCCTTTCCTTCTCGATGGGTTCGATGAGGGCGGAATGGGCATGCGTGTGTCCGACGTGGCATTTATGCGGGGCACTCTTGGGATGGTATCGTCGATCGTCGGGGGGCTGATTGCCGGGTTCTTTTTGAAGAGCAAACACTACAAGGGGATGATCCTGGTTCTCGCGGCCTGCATGACCGGGCCGAATATCTTTTATGTCTGGCTGGCACACTATCAGCCCACAGAAGTTACGCAGCTCGATTTCTCTTTCCTGCCGGGCCTGTTCGGATCGGACGCGCAGTGGATTTATGCCCTGAACCTCAAGGCGCAGCTTACCATCATTGCGGAACAATTCGGATACGGCATGGGATACGCGGCGTTTCTGTTCGTAGTGTTTCGGATCGCCAGCGAGAGTAAGTACCGGGCAACGACGATTTCAATTGCGATGGCGATTCAAAATGTCGGCTGGACGCTTTCGGGGGTGGTCAGCGGATTTATCCAGGCCCGCTTCGGATATACCTGGCTGTTTATCCTGAGTATCATCCTCTCGGTACCGGGCTTTTTGCTGCTGATGCACATCGTCAAAAACAGGGAGCTGTAAGCGCAGGGGTTTTCGCTTTTTCACCCGAGGTCTTTCCAGGCTTGCTCGGTCAGTTCGTTCATTTTGTCTTCCTGTTCGAGGATAGACTCGACGAGTTTCCTCTGCGTTCGTGTCCGGTCCAGGTTGTGGCCCGGGCGGTGCACCTTATAGTACACGTCGCCCTCCAGGAAATCGGTCAGGAAACGGATCATCTGCTCGAAAGTGATCAGTTTTCCGGAAAAGCCAAGCAGCGGTTTTTCGACGTCGTTTAGAAGAGCTGCGGACTGACCTGCATACCCGCGAACGATCTCACGGAAGAGGCTGATATCGACGTGAATTTTCGTAAGATCGCGTTCGTCCTCTGCAGCGCGGCAAGTGGCGGTGCGGATCATATCTCCGAAGTCATAGAGCGACAGGCCCGGCATGACGGTATCCAGGTCGAGCACGCAGATGCCATTTTGTGTCTGCGTATCAAAGAGGACGTTGTTGATTTTTGTATCGTTGTGCGTCACCCGCTCAGGGATTTCGCCCTGCTCTGCAAGTTTTACGAGCATATCACAGATGCCGGAATGGTCCAGGACGAACTGAATTTCGTTTTTTGCCTCGTCAGCACGGTTGCGTGGATCTTCGCCAAGAACGCGCAAAAACCGCTCAAAACGCATGGGCGTATTATGAAAATTGGGAATCGTCTCAGAAAGCTTCGGCTCAGGCAGATCGGCCAGGGCGTTTTGAAATTGGCCAAATGCCCGGGCCGCCTCGCAGGCCTGTTCCGGCGAGGTCAAAAAGTCATACGATTGCGTGTTTTCGATAAACAGGTACATTCGCCAGTACTTTCCATCCGCATCGCGGAAATACCCTTCGCCGTCATGGGTCAAGATGACGGTTAAAACCCGGCGGTCGATCTCCTGCGAACCGGCCTGGGTTAACTTGTCCCGGATGTGGCTCGTAACGCGAATGATGTTGTTCATCAGCGAGGGAGGGTCTTTGAAAATCGTCTCGTTGATCCGCTGGAGAATGTAACGGCGGGTTTGGCCGCTGTCCTCCAGGGTGATCCGGAACGTATCGTTGACATGTCCGGAACCGTAAAGCTGTGCATCGACGAGGCAGCCGCTGATTTGAAACCGACCGGCAATCGAAGCGATATCATACTGGGGGGTATTGTGTTTCAATTTTTCCTTTCCTCAGGGCCGCCAAAGGTTCTCGGGATAAACGCCCTGCTCAATGAGCCTGCGAACACAGGACTGGGCAATCGCTTTGTCCTGGCGGTAGGTCACCCCGAACCAGTTGTCATGTGTTTTGAGAATCCGGACATCCTTTTGGCCGTTTTGCACCAACGTATCGACGACGGCAGGGATATAGAATTCGCTTTTTTCTTCCCGGCCGTGGGCCTGGAGATACTCGGAAAACTGCTGCTGGAGATGGTCAAAAATGTCCGGGCAAAAGCCCCACAGGTTCATGGAAACGATCTCGTCACCGGTGAGCCGATGTTCACTGCCGCGGGCGTCGACAAACACCGCGCCGTCGCCGTCTTTTCGGATCTGGGTACGCTCGGTCACATTTGTCATAAACATCTCGGGGCAATGCTGACAGACCCCCCTCGCGACACTGCCGTATTCGGAGAGCGTGTTCCTAAGGATATAGCCCACCATGGAATACTCCCGGCCGTTTGGATCCGCGCCCCCATTGAGCCAGTCGGCCATCACCTGGTAAGCATAGGTGCCGTAATAATCATCGGCGTTGATGACCGCGAAGGGTTCGTCGATGACGTCTTTGGCAACGAGGATCGCATGGCCGGTCCCCCAGGGTTTCTGGCGGGATTCGGGCAGCAAAAAGCCATCGAGGCATGCGTCCAGCTCCTGGTAGGCATAGGCAGTTTCAACGAGGCCCTCGAGCTTGTTGCCGATTTTTTCGCGAAAGGCGTCCTCGAAGAAGCGGCGGATAACGAAGACGATTTTTTGAAAGCCGGCGCGAACCGCGTCATACATCGAATAATCAATGATGATTTCGCCGTTGGGGCCGACGGGATCAATTTGTTTCAGCCCCCCGTATCGGCTGCCCATCCCGGCGGCGATAATCAATAAGGTTGGTTTTGCATGGTTCGGGCTCAATGGACTGCTCTGCCTTTCACTGCATATTGATAGATATCAGTAACATTTCAGAACAGTATAATACCCGGATATAAACAATGAAATAGAGGATATGACCTTTTTTGATGTATAAAAGTCACTTTTTTTGCTGAACTTTGGGCAACGAGTACAAACAAACTCTACGCTCAGCCCTGTTCTGAGCTTTTATTTCGGCGTGATATATTGATAGAGAAACTACTTTGAATTGAGCGAGCCGGGCACAATTCTTTCATAAACGATCTGCAATGAACGATCTTACTCCGGCTGACCGGATTCCATGAGATAACGGCTGGCCAGATACGAAAAATCTACAAGGTCAACCTTTTTATCCCCATTGATATCCGCAGGGTCCTCGCATTCATCACACGGACCGTTAATGGTAACCTGGATGGAATCCGATGACGACAGCCCCTTGGCATCCGTTACCGCTACAGTAATCGTATGCGGAAGCGGGCTGCAATCCATCGAAGTATCCGGGCAATTTACGGTTAACGCGTCTGTCTTGAAGTTCTGCTGGGTCGCCAGAATACCGTCTACACTGGACTCCCACTGGAAGTTATACGGCAGCGTTCCAAATCCAGCAACCACCTGGCACTGAAAATCGACCGTATCGCCGGCATTGAAAACCGTCCCGTCTGTCGGCAGGGTAATCTCGACAATGGGCGGGAAAAACAGCTCGGTAACCGGAATGAAGGTCTCAGCCGTCAGCACAAATTCTCCCTTGAGATAATAATCTACCTCAAACAGCCAGCAGGGAATCAAGTCGGTTTGTGAGGTCTCCGAAGAGAATTCATAATACAGCTGGATGGGATTGTCCATGTCGGGAACTGCATCGTCATACAGAACCAGGGGAGGCTCTACCGCCACCTGCTGACCAAATGCCTCAAAATAGCTCCATGTCTTTTGCGGATCATTGACCGGAACAGAGCTCGCTGCCTCGACATTACGCCAGTTGCCCTGGCCGCCCATGACAGCTCCATCTTCTGCAACATACACTCTCAGCCTTGCCCCGGAACCGGCCACTGACACGAGAGTTTGATCGGGCTCTGCAGGAATCTGACGTGCCCACACGACATTGGTGTTTTGGTAAAGCACCTGCATGGCCCGGCCGGTATCACGGTCTTCTTCCGTGATCGTATCCCATTCAACGCTGTATGCCCTCGCGTCTGCCGGGAGTAGTTTGTTGCGGACCAAAAACGTCTGTGCAACTTCAATGGCCTGGCTCGGCGGATACTGACCGACACTGGTATCGGCGACAAACAGTTTGCCGTCATCGTGAAAATGGTAATGGCCGGTGGCCTTGGAGATTTCGAGAATTTGTGGATTCCCGGATTCATCCTGCTGGGCCATGACCAGGCGATCGCACAAATCGACCACCTCTCCCTGCATCCCAAACGCGGCCCCGATCTCCTGTACATACTGTTCATCGACTAACCGGGGGATGACCCGGTACACATACATCTGCTGCAGACCGCTGACCCGCAGATACGGAGGACTGCCGGCGGTATGATCCCACCACCAATAGATGTTGTCATTGGGCGGATCGGACGAAGTATAGCCTTGCCCCCAGAGATGGTCGTTGTAATTGTCATGCACCTCGGCAAGGACACGCGCCGTGGTTCCGCTCGGCTGGGTCGCATCGGTCGTGTTAAACCAGGCCTGCGTAATCGTCTGACCGGGAAACGTCCACCAGAGGAATTTGGTTTTTTTCATCTTGCCGGCCCAGATCTTGCCGAAATTATCATGCTTCGAACTGTTGGTCTTAAAGCCGAGGATCAGGTGGAGACGATTCATCGCGGTCGCCCAGTACCCTTTTGAATTGTTATCGAGCATCTTGCAATTGCGAAAGGCGATCCATTCCAGGTCATTGTCACCCCAGCAGCTTCGGGCCTCGCCGGCATCGAGACGCGTCCCGTCTTCAAAAAGAACCGCCGTCAGATACTTTCCCCAGTAGGAATCCCAGCGGCTGCCGCCATGACTGATGTGGTAATGGATATCACTGCTGTCGACCCAGTAATTGTTCTGACCGCCCAGGCTGTGCCTTTTGTACTGAATCTCCCTGCTGTTGTTATCCTCTTTGTAGAAATTACCTGTCCACCCGGAAAAGCCCTTCACGCGATTATAAAAACGCAGTGCATCCGGGTGTGAATTGGGAACACTGCACGCACCGGCCGCGGAAACTTCATACGCCCACAAACTCGCTGACAAGAAGAAATGGGCAAACATGCAAAGCAGCATAAGTAAGATAAGTTTGTGTTTCATTTGAATACCCCCTGAAAATGTGAAAAGATAGAGTTGGAAATGTTTGCAGATTCTCTGCGGTGTAAATATATAGTGAACACGGCCCCGAAAGAGACCCTGAAGAAATGCCTTGTTGTGTCTTCTCCTATTCATCCTGTTTTAAACCAGGCAATTTAAAAGACATTTACCAGGCGATCTATTATCACCCTATTCGATTATACCGCGCACAGGAGAGGGTCAAATTAATTTTGAAGTAAAACCCGAATTTTTCGTATCCGCATTTATACTGAGCCGGTTATCGCAGAAATGAGAAACGCACCCTGTATGGCTTGAACTGGTTTTATAAGTGCTTTGCAGGTGAAAATAAGATCGAGCCTAAAGCTTTACATTATTAAGCTGCGCTGCCTTGTTTTGGGAATCTTTCACATCCTGGATACGGTAGGCCGGGACATGAACCGGGATCAACTGCACACAGCGCAGTGTCAGGCCAAGCTCTTTGGCAGCACAAATCTGCTGGGCAGAAAGCTTTAATTCAAATTCTCCACCATTTTCAAAAGTCATCTGTCCCAGTCGGCTGCCGATGTATTTCGCGTAGCTGCCCTTTGCCAGGGAGACAAAGTTCTCCTCAATTACCGCTTCCAGCGATTTGCCTCCAATCTCAATTTTGACACGATGACCGCCTTCCCATTCAACCGGAGTGGCCGGGTCGCCATCTTTGCGCATCGCCGCGGTCAGCAGCGACAGCTCGTACACGCCCGGATGCCTGAGACGAAACTTCCAGGTGATCGAGCTATCAGGACTGTGCCAGCCCTCGATAGAGCTAAGCTTGCCCAGTGCCGCAGCCTTCTGCTCGTCAGCATTCGCGATATCCCCCCGGTAGGCTTCCAGGGTAATCCGGCCGTCGGGCTGCTGGGTGATGGAGTTATCCACCTCGGTCACGCCTTCAATCTCCACGGCCAGGACACGGGAATGATTCTCACCGGCAGCGTCAGGTACTCGTGCGGCCAGCTCGAATACATTTTCATTCGCATCGCACTTTTGATCAAAAACGACACACTCACTGCCGTTGCCTACCACGGAGATATTCTTTACCTTGCTTTTCAGGCCGGTAATCACAATTTCCTCAGGCAGGTTCTCGATGAGATTCAAGTACAGCCTTTCCTGCTTGCTGGTGACATGGCCCCACGGGAAGTTTTCGAGAAATGGACTCGGCCCGGCTTCAAAAATCGCCTCGCCGTTGGTTCGCAGCCAGTTGCCGATGATGTTGAGCCGCTCGATACTCTCGCCAGGGATCACCCCTTCGCCGTCGGGCCCGAGATTGAGCAGGTAATTGCCGCCCTTGCTGACCGCCTCGACCAGGTGGCGAATCAGGATCTCCGGGCTTTTCCAGTTTTCGTCATGAACCTTGTACCCCCAGGTGTCATTCATCGTCGCTGGGATCTCCCAGTAATCATTGGATATCCCGGCAGGCAGATCATTGTCCTCGGTCTGGGCATAGTCGCCGATTCCGTGGCCCAGCCGCCCATTGACCAGGCACGCCGGCTGGAGTTGATGGACCAGGTCAAACAATTCCTGGCTGTGCTCGCGGGAGATGGATGCGGGCGTGTCAAACCAGATCAGCCCAATCGGGCCGTAATTGCTCAAAAGCTCGGTTACCTGGGGCTTGACTTTCTCATTGAAATAGATCGAAAAATCCTTTTTGGATTCGTCATAGTCCCAGTCGTTGCCCGTTCCATGCGGGTGGTGCCAGTCCTGGTCCTGCGAATAGTACAGGCAGAACTTGATGCCCCTCTTTTCGCAGGCCCTGGCCAGTTCCTCTACCGGGTCCATTGAATAACCGGAGGCGTCGATAATATTGTACCCGCTGGCCTTGGAATGATACATGGAAAAGCCGTCGTGATGCTTGGCGGTAAAAACAAAGTATTTCGCCCCGGACCGCTCAACCGCCTCGATCCACTGATCGGGATGGAACGAAGTAGGACGAAACCGCGGCGCAAGCTTTTCATATTCCGATGCAGGAATCTCGCACCGTTTCATGATCCATTCGCCGATATACGGGGTCTTGCGGCCTTTCCAGATGCCGCCGAGAAGCGAATACAGCCCCCAGTGGACGAAAATGCCAAACTTACGGCGAACAAAGAAATCTTCTATAGCCAGCTCTATCTGTGTCATTCTGTCAATCACCTACATCAAAAAGCGTCAATTCCATCATCGCTACAGCCCCAGGCCGTAGATTGTATAATACTATTGTATAAATTATGCCTGTGGGATTCGATGTCATTTTGCGAATATCATTTATATTATTGCGACATGCAAAGCAAAGCCCCTGTCACTGCGACTGAAGCTGGCCCAGGTGCGTTCTTCGGTACTCAATCGGGCTCATTCCTGTTTCCCGGGTAAAAAAGCGGGACATGTGGGGAATCTCGGGAAAGCCGAGAGAATAGGATATTTGCGACACAGATAGATTTGTTTCAAGCAGCAGCTTGCAGATCTCCTCGATCCGGACCCTGCGGATCTCTTCATGGATCGACCGGCCAAGAAACTTCTTGAACCGCCGTTCCAGCCCCCGCCGGGATACAGCCGCATCATTGGCCACATCATCGACCTGCAATACCTTTTTCGCATTCATCCGGATGTACCGCAAGGCTTTGGCCACCGATTCATCCTCGATCGCCAGCACATCGGTAGACTGTCTGGTCTCGATCTGCATCGTCTGAACGATCACATTATCCTTATTAGCCCAGTTTTTGCCGGGATTTTTGATCATTTTGTCCAGCAACTCCGCCGCTTCGTAGCCGCCTCTTTCGGTATTGACCGCAACACTGGATAGCGGAGGTCCGGTTAGTTCACAAATCGTCTCGTCATTATCAACCCCCAGCACTGCCACTTGTTCCGGTATACACAGGTCCGCAATCTTGCACGCCTCCAATACATGCTTGCCGCGTTCATCATTGCAGGCCATTACCGCAATCGGCTTGGGCAGCGATTCCAGCCACGCCGCCAGATGTTCCTGCTCCTTTTCCCAGTGCCGATGCAAGGAAAGGTAAGGCTGCTCATAAAAGTGGACATCATGACCCTCTTTTTTGAGCCTGTTTTCAAACGCCTGGCCGCGAATTTTGGGCCAATCGAGGTTCGCGTAGCTGCAATAGGCAAAATGCCTGAATCCGCGATTTAAAAAATACTCCGCAGCAACTTTCCCGTCTGTGTTCCAGTCTCCAATAATATTGGGGTATCCAGGTATTTCACAATCGCTGGCCAACACGACAGCCGGCATATTGGCGGGGATGACATTTTCCGGGGCCTTGCCCTGGGGAATATAGGTGATGATCCCGCTGGCGTTCCAGTTTTTCAGCAGTGAAATCACCCGGTTCGGATTTCCCCGTTCGCTGTAAAATGCCCAGGGGCCGTGCAGACGTGAATACCTCGCGATGCCACGCAAAAGCCCCCTGCCGTACGAAACGTACTCGGGAATAAGCAGGATGATTCTTGGAATATCTCTCATAAGTACAGCCTTAAAACATTGAACCAATATGGTAAACTCATTTCCATATTATACCAGCAATTTGTCTCAAAAAGTTAACAGCTTTACGCAATTTGGTATTAATTGCTGTAACAGGTATGGTATAAGTACTTTATGCTTTGACTGCGTTCAGCAGCAGCCAACCCGGGCATGTGTTTTTTGGCCCTGGATTTAACATTTTGCAAAAGGATGAATACGATGCAGAAGCTCAATCGGCGTAATTTTCTCAAAAGTGCTTGTCTTGTTTCCGCGATTCCGGGGCTTATTGGATGCGAAAGGTCCGCAACCGCGAATGCCTCCTCGATCAAACGCCCGCCCAATATTATTTTCATCCTGACCGATGACCAGGGCTACGGCGACCTCGGCCGGCATGAGCATCCGTACCTGAAAACCCCCGTGCTGGACAAAATCCATGATGAAAGCGTCCGATTCTCGAACTTTTACGTCAGCCCGTGCTGTTCTCCGACCCGTGCGGCCCTGCTGACGGGAATGCACGAATTTCGCAACGGGGTGACTCACACCCTGGCGCCGCGGGAGCATTTGAATATCAACGCGACGATCCTGCCGCAGATCCTTAAAGACGCCGGGTACGCAACCGCACATTTCGGCAAGTGGCACCTCGGCTACAGCCAGGGCTACTGGCCGCACCAGCGAGGCTTTGATTTATCCGTGATCCCGAAGGACATCCACACATCGAGCAATTTTGATGCCGGGGTCAAGCGTAATGCAGTGGACGAACCAAGCAAAGGCTTCCGCGAAGATGTGATCTTTGACGAGGCGATGCAGTTTATCGAGAACAACCAGGACCAGCCGTTCTTCTGCTACCTGGCAACGTACTCACCCCATACCCCGCTGGTGGCCCCGGAGGAATTTATCGCTCCTTACCGCGGCAAGGTGGATGATGATTTCGCAACATTTTTCGGCATGATCGCCAATATCGACTGGAACGTCGGACGCTTGATGGACAAACTCGACGAACTGGGCATCGAGGACGACACGATCATCCTGTTTATGAACGATAACGGCCAGACTGTCGGGCTGGATGTATACAACGCGGGGATGCGTGGCTGCAAGTGCACGATCTGGCATGGCGGCTCGCGGGCGATGTCCTTCTGGCGGTGGCCAAAGAAGTGGCAGCCGCGGACCGAAGGCGCACTGACAGCTCACCTGGATGTACTGCCGACGCTGGTGGAACTTGCCGGGGCGAAAGTACCCGCAGATGTACGAGCCAAACTCGAGGGCTACAGCCTTGTGCCGCTGCTGAAATCGGCAAATGCAAAGTTCCCGCGCGACCGCAAGCTTTATGAACACGTTGCCCGCTGGCCCAATGGTATGGCCGACGAACACAAATACGCGATGGCCGCGGTTCGCCAGGGCAATTACCTGCTCGTTCGCAGCCGGCCCTGCGGCGACCCGAACTGCACGACCAAGGTTCGCGGCAACCAGTGCCATACGCTCAAGATGGTTATGAAAGGCGCAAAAGCCGCGACCTATACCAAAGACCAGGCACAGTTCCACTGGGGTGTTACCAAGCCCGAAGGCTGGGCGTTGTATAACACAAAAACCGACCCTGCATGCCGAAATGACCTCTCAGAGAAAATGCCCGCACTCGTAAAGGAACTATCCGCCGATTACGACAAATGGTGGGACGATGTGCGTCCGTACATGATCAACGAAACCGATTATGTGAAGCCCAAAAGCTGATTTCACGCATCGGATTCTGACGTCAGGCTGCGTTTGTAATCTTCCGTGATGCGGTAATAGGTCACCAGCAGCGTCACGACAAATACAAACAGCAGGAAGATGCCGAGCACCGGCGAGCCGAGCAGCAGTTTGCCAACGCCGAAGATCAGTGAGGCAATGCACCCTGCCGCCAGCAGCCAGGAAATCATCGTGCGAACAAACGACTCCTGCGAACGATACGGCACATCAAGCTGAGCGATCACCGGCTTCCAGAAGAACCCGAACGGCCGGGCCTTGACCACAAAACGCTTTAGCGTTTCCATATCCGTCGGTTTGGTCAGCAGCGAGCCGATCACCGCCGAAGCCGTCACGACAATAATGACAAAGCTCATCCGGGCACCCAGAAGATCACGATGAGTATTAAAATCCACACCTTCGTCCAGCCGCAGAACCACCCGCGCCGGGCCGTTAAACAAATCGGTAAACAGCAGCAGCGGCGTCGTAATCCACGCAACCGCCGTCGCGACCAGGTCCCCGGCCGCATTAAGCCGCCACCAGAACCAGCGAAGCATCGCCACGACCGCAAACGACGAACCAATCACAAAACCAATCGCAAGAAGCTGCTGAATATCCTTTGCAAAAAACGCAATCGTCCCCCCGGCTATCGCCATCAGCAGCGTCCCGAGCCTGGCGATCCAGACATAATGCCCGCTCGAAGCCTCCTTGACGATAAAACGCTTGTACACATCATTGACCAGGTACGACGAACCCCAATTGAACATCGTACTGATCGTCGAGACAAAGGCCGCCAGCATCGCCGCGATCAAAAGTCCGCGAAGCCCCGCCGGCAGCAGCGTCACGATCATCCTTGGATACGCGTTATCATCGGTCACACCCTCGCCAAGAGTGGGCAGCAAAATCACCGAACACAACGCCACGATAATCCACGGCCAGCAGACCACGCCGTAATAAAACACCGAGTGCATAAACATCGCCAGCGTCGAATGCCGCCAGTCTTTGCAGGCCAAAAGCCGCTGGGCCTGGTACCCGCCCGAGACCGCAACCATCAGCCAGAGAATCCCGAAATAACCAATCGCGTTCCAGATCGACATCTGCGTAGGCCCGCCGCCAATATCCGGGGCGATATTGAGATTGCGCCCGTTCCATTCGCTAAGACTCGAAAGCTGTTCCACCATCGCGCCAAGCCCGCCGACCTCCTTGACCGCCAGAACCGCGAGCAGCACCGTGCCGAAGGTCGCGATCAGAAACTGCAGAAAGTCCGTATACACCACGCCGTACAGGCCCGAAAGTGTACAAAGCGCCAGCGCAACGCCCACCACGCCGATGGTAGACCACAAACGGTACTCCGGGGGCAGGCCCATCGCCTCGCTGCCGATCGTCTCCATCGCCTTGGTCACCCAGCCGATAATCAGCGGGCAGAAAAAGAACGAGAGCATCGCACCGGAAAACGCGCGAAGCACCTTTGCCGCCGGGCCGGAATAACGCAGTTCTAAAAACTCGATATCCGTCATCACACCCAGCCGGCGCCAGAGCCGGGCAAACAGCACAATCGTAAGCGCGGCACCAATAATCGGCGCCCAGTACTGCCAGATGTAATACACGCCGTACTTGCGGACCAGGGCCGTCACCCAAAGCGGTGTATCCGCGGCAAAGCTCGTCGCGATCAGCGAGCCCCCGGCAATGTACCACGGCAGTGAACGGTTCGAGACAAAGAACGAATCAATATCCCCGCTGGCCTTTTTGGTGAACAAGGCACCCACGCCCAGCATCGCGCCAATAAAAACCACGACAACAACCCAATCGACCGCACTAAGTGATTGTACCATCTTACCTTCCTGATAAAACTTTCTTACCTGATATGCCTAAAAAAAACCGACAGACACCATTGTATCTGCCGGCTGTGATTTGACTACTAAAAAATCAAAGAAACAAACGCGGAAAACAATCAATACTCCTTGTAATTGTCCATCCACGGAGCAGCACTGTCCCATGCCGAAGCCGCCGCCCCGGCGTCATTATTGTTGCCCGCGATCGTCCATGTGCCTTTTACTTTTGCTTCCCTGTGCCACTTGAGTGTCCAGAGTTCTTTGAGACCAATCCTTCGAACCGACCAGTCCATAAAGAGCATATTCAGTTCCCCGTGATGGCGGTCAATACAGACGCGGCTGATACAATTCGCATTTCCCTGCGATGCACGGGGGTCTTTGTTATCTCTTTCCGGCGGCGGGTCCTGGCCATTGTCATTCCAGAATGTATACCACCATGAATCCGTAACCACTGGCACATTGTCCGCCTGGGGGACATTATCCGGAGACTTCCAGTTTAACTTATCACACTCCCCAACTCCAATATCACCGCCAATATTCACACGAAGATCAGAGTTTTCTACGAAAGCATTGATCCCGTAACTACCGTAGTCGCCTGCAAGCAGCTCCCACCATTGACCTGCACCATTTTCCTGGAAATGATAAACACCTTTCCATGCACTGGTTCTGTCATCCAAATTGTTTGTTACAGGGCACAACCGTATTCGCGGGTCATCATAATAACTCTTCGCAACTGTCAGCCAGAGCTGATCCTGAATACCATTTGGAGCTTCCGCATACCAGCCTTTGAAGAACTTGTTGTTGTTGTCAATAACAAAGGTAGAAAGAATAATACCCCATTGACGGACGTTCGACTGGCACACCGTCATGCGGGCAATGTCCTTAACCTTACTCAATGACGGCATTAAGATTGACATCAGCAGTGCGATGATCGAGATCACCACCAGCAATTCAATCAGCGTAAATCCTTTTTTCTTCATGATTCGTGCCCCGTATTTTCTTCAAACTTCCAGAAAAGCCCGGGCACAGAGCCCGGGCCCTTTTCAATCGCTATTCTTACGGCTGATAGGTCGTAGCCCAGTCACTGGCGATCACTTCAAAATCAGCAAAATCAACCGCATTGTCACCGGTCAGGTCATAGGCCGGCGATACATACAAGTCATACGTCAACTGGTCAAAGTAACCGGTGCCCGGACCCCACAGGGTAATCGTCCACGGGCCGCTCAGTGCCGCCGACAGCGGGGCAAATACAACATTGCTTCCGCTTTGCGTGGTCACGCCATCGGTGACCTCCCAGTCCAGCGTAACGGTATTGGCCCCTTCGTCTACGGTATAATCACCGGTTATCGTCAGGACATCATCCGCGGAGAAGCCGTAGACATAAACGGCATCCTGGGCACCCTGGGTACCGATCACACCCCAGTCCACGCTGCCCTTGAGGAACTCAACGACCTGCTTGGTCGGGTCGGAAGCGTCCTTCATTACGCGAATCCAGCTTACAAAACGCTGGGTGCTGTCGCTGAGGAACTCATGCCAGAGAGCGATACCATCGGTATCATCCGCTTTGGCGGAGAAGACCACATGGGCGTCATCGATAAAGTAATAGTTATCCACGCCGTCAAAGACCGTCGGCTGGGTGTAATGCAGCATACCCGCGACATCGGTGTAGTTGTACTGCGAAGTTCCGGGATCGCGGTCCGTAAACAAGCCGTCCGTAATCACATCACTGCTGAAGTCGATATCCCAAAGCGTTTCAAGCTGACGGGAATCCGCCCACTCGGCAGCGACGATCTTCAGGTCGTCTATATCGACATCGCAGTCTTCATCGAGGTCCGCATCGGACCAGCCGGGCACGCATTCGAGCTTCGTGGCCGAAACGACTGTCTCGCCGTCACCGTTGCCGTCGTAGTCTTTCCATTCAATCGTAAGGCTAACCAGTGGATCGGTGTTGGGATTGGAACCAAACGCGGTCAGGTCGCCGGCATTCATCAGGGCCGTCAGTTCGGCAATCCTGTCAACTAAATCTACAATCAGCACACCATCTGTAACATCAATAGTCACCTGCCCGGGAGCCGGAGCCGAGTGCAGCAGCAGGTTATCACACCATACTTCGCCGCCCTTTAACTCCATGTGGACGTTTCCGGTGGTGTCCACATTCGCAATGTTCTTGGCAAGACGCAGGTATTTCGTATCCACCATACCGCCGTCCACGATCAGGTTGCCTGTCCCGCCGGCACCTTCCCCAAGGAGAATATTAATTCCGGAATTTAGCTCAGAAGTATCACCCGTTAAGGTCACAGTTCCTGTCGCGCCTGCCTTACCTATGTAAAGGTGGTTACCCACATCAAGCGTTCCGCCTGAGATGGTAAGCGTGGAATCGGCCCCGCCGGCATTAGCACCCGCGGTAAAGGTCAGGCACTCTGCCGCGAAGCCAACCGGAACTTCCGGGCCGGAGCCGTCATCTCGATTCGAGCCGGCATTGGTCTGTGCACAGGGCATGGTTCCACCGAGGTTCCAGACACTACCGTCAAACCAGTATCCAACACCCGCGCCAACGTACCACGCTGTTCCCGCGCCGTGGCAGTCCGCAACTTCTAAAAGCTCAGCGGTCACGACGGTTTCCATATCGCCGCCGTCGGTACCGTCATAATCGATCCATTCAATCGTAATGCTTGCCAGCGGATTTCCGCCGTACGCAGTAATCTGGCCGTTGGCAATCCAGTCAAGAACTTCTGTCTCATGGTAATACGCATCAATCACAAGAACACCGCCTGCCAGGTCAATTTTCGCCCTGCTCGGGCCGGCCGGATTCATGAAAAGGCGATCCGTATGAAAAATGCTGTTGGGATCATTGAGGTGAATTTCACCGCTGCCGCCCTGATCTGTTTCCGCTGCATCCAGACCGACATCTGTGAGGTTGGCTTTAACGGTACCCGAGGTAATTTCTAAAATACCTGTACCTGCCTGGCCAATAATCAGGCTGCCGCTGCCGGTCACGTCCAGCAGCGAATTCGGATCGGTCATCACAACCGTACCCTTCGCGGCGGCATCAATTCTGCCTGCGTAGAAATTCCTGTCCACCGCCAGGATACCGCCATCGAAATACAACTTGGAGTCCGATCCTGTATTCAGTTGGCCAACATTGAAATCCAGGCATTCTTCGCTCATTCCCGCGCTTAGAACCGGACCTTTGCCGTCTGCATTGTTCACGCCCGCAACATCCGTTGAACCAGGAACCACACTGCCGTTCCAGTTCGTCGGTTCGTCATAATCGCCCATGTCCGGGCCGATATACCAATAGGTGGCCCCGGAGAGGGAAAGGGTGAATACCAGAAATAATCCAAGAATCACACAATGTTTCATCATAACACTACCTCCTGATTAAATGGAATGTCCTGTTTGTCTGTTTGCATTTTCTCATCTTTTCTAACCTCTGTGTCATCATATCATATACTGCCGAGGCAAATACATAAATGCTATATTGCGTTTAAAATTTATCATATTCCGCCAACTTCTTAATACCCCAGCCAATCCTGACCGAATGCCGCGATATCGGCGTAATCCACCCTTGAATCCTGGTTCAGGTCGCCGAATATCAGCCCCTCGCCCGCCTGGATGGAGGGATTACTGCCGGTATCATGCAAATTCTCGACATCCGAAGGAGACAACTCGTAGCCGTAGATGCGGAAATCGTCGATTTTGCCCTGATAATGGCCGCTTGCCCCGCCTGCGTGGGAGCCGATATTAAACGCGGTAATCCCGGACATCGGCCTGGTTTTTCCGCTCGCTTCCGCGAGGAGCTGGCCGTTTAGGTACATTGCAACGCTTCCCGCAGCAGCGTTTTTAGTAAAACACCAGTGATTCCACTGCCCCTCGTACTGTGAAGGCGTAACTGCGTTGCTCAATCGGTCATATCCGTTGGCATCCTCGCCGGAATCCCAGTAGACCATCTCATTGCTCCAGGGCAGATGCGAAAGCAGTATTCGGCCAAACTGCGAATTATTACCGTGAAAAATTACATCCTGGTTGGCCGGCTGCTCAACAGGGTCGCCATATTGCCAGAAACAGATCGAGATTTCGTTGTCAATCCCGGCAAACAGGGCCGGCGGGACGGAAACCGTCACGGTACCGTCAAAATCCAGGGCTCCGCTGGCCTGCCCCGAAGTCCATTTGGTATAGGTATTTACCGTGCCGTCGTACCCATTGCCCGAAGAATCCTCGGCAAGGGTGCCGCTGGTTTCGTCAAATTTCCACCATCCAAGAGGCCCGTTTTCCTGAACCTGTGTGCCGTCGAGGAGCCATCGCTGCATCAGTATATCCAGGTCGCCAAAATCCAGAACCTGGTCCGCGTTCAGGTCCGCCATGCGAGTCCGGCCCATTGCATCCTGGTCGATTGCGATAAAGCCAAGCTGCGAATACACCGGCGAACCCGGCAGCGGCTCAAGCTGAGCTGTGGAGATATCCGTAAACATTGGATCGGTTGAAATCCCGCTTGCGTCCGCACCCTGAGCCTGCATCCCGGCAAGGTAGCTCGCACTCGAAGCCGGATCGCTTGCATTGTAATACAGGTTATTGTCAATCACACAATCCGGGATTTCGTTGGCGTTGTCACCGTAATAATTGATCGCCGGACCGTCGTGGTAAAAGATATTCCTCTGAAAAACCGCGCCGTCGAGTTCATCGCCCGGCCGGGGTGTCATTTGCAGGTAGGAATAAAACTGGACGTTGTGGATGTTGTCCGGGTCATTCGTGTGCAGCGTATCGGCGAGGATGTTGTTGTAGATATTGTTTCGGCCCTTGGTCGTAATTGCCGTGCGAACGCAGTGGTAGACGATGTTTTCGTAGACCTCGACGCCGTGCTGGTTTCCGTCGCAGCGGATGCCCGCCTGGGCCCCCTCACCGATGATGTCGTGGAAGTAATTGCGGCGGATGATATTGCCCGCGGGCGTAAAGCGGATATAAAAGCCGTTGCCGTCGCCCATAACTTCCATGACATTGTGGACCTCGTTATACTCGACGATATTGTCCCTTGTGTGAATAAAAGGCTCGATCTGTTCCCAGGTATAACTGCCCGCCCCGCCGACCTGGCTCCAGTTGATGGTTCGCGATACCTCCCGGTTGTTCTTATTGGCCGGCTGGAAATGGTTCATATACGCCCCGGTCATGGCCATGCCGTTGTAGGGCATATTGTGGATCAAGTTGTGCGAAATCACATTGTCCCGGCTCTGGAACACAATAATACCGTGGGCATGCCAGTACATCAGGCCGCAATGATGGATATGGTTATTGTAGACCCGGTGGTTCATATTGCGGTCGTCGGTGCCCGGCCCATACCCGCACAGGACGACACCCGAACCGCCGAGGTTTTTAAACTCGTTGTGGGCAATGCTTATGTTCTTGCAGTGCTGGTCGAGGCGAAGGCCGGTCGCCCCGGCATCGCGGAACAGGCAGCTTATGACCTCGCAGTTTTCGGCATGGCGAAAACGCAGCATCGCGTTTGACTGATCGTAAAATTCCCAGTCATGCTGAATGCTCGCTTCATCGGGTGTAACGGTGTGTCTGTCGCCGTGTTCGAAGATGAGCTGTCGAAACGTAATATTTTTTGCGAACTGGCCAAACGCGCTTCCCTCGGCCCGGATGATCTCCTTGATCGTCGGTGCCCATATCGTCGCCGGAAAATCCCCCCGCGGCCAGAGATAAATCCTGCCCGTCTGGGTATTGACAACCCACTCGCCGGGAGAATCGAGGCCCTCAATTGTGTTCTCAATCCAGGCGGTTTCGGCCGGCTGGGGCCAGTGGCTGTACATCTGCTTGACCATCGGGTAGCAGGCGTCGATAGAGGTGGTGACGATTCGGTTCGTTTCATCGACCGAGCTGATCGGCAGGATGTTCATCGTCCAGGGCACCTGCGGGCGGATAATCAGTTCAATATCAAAAAGATTGGACCAGTTTTTGACCCCTCCAGTGACCGGGTAGTACATCTCGGATTCTGACGCTTGGGGATCATCATATTCCTTTTCCGGCTGAAAACCCGTCATTCGGGCCCGCGGAAGGTGCCCATCCTCATCGAACATGCACTTAAAGCTGCCCAGCCCTGCCGGGATATCCGCAACCCAGAGGTTCCCGCTCGCAGCAGCCGGCAGGTCGGCAGGTTCATCCACTACCGCCACCTTCGTCCAGCCGGTGACCTCCGTCCCCGCCGAGAGGATCGGCGTTTCACTGCCCCAGCCGGTGACAATCAGCCGAAAATCGTAATCCAGCGAGTCACGCCAGTCAAAAACGACCGTCTGGTTGATCAAATACCGCCCTGCCCGCAGGTAAATGTAAAAATCCTGGTCCGGATCGGCTTGGCTCAGGGTCCGCGCAGCATCCCGGGCGGTTTCAAGGGTTGCAAAAGGCAGGTCGAAAGTGCCGGGATTACCATCATCACCATTGGGAGCCACAAAAAATTCCGCACCAAGCAGCTCAACAGCACAGATCAAAACAAAGGCAAGAAGTTTTATCGCTTTGCATCGCATAAATATAACCACAACCCTAATAAGTCCTCTATATGGCCATACAACGAGTATACCAATTTTTCGTCAAAATCGGATGGCATATTGCGAAAATGACTTACCATATTGCGACCTGCCGCACCGCGCACATCCCAATCCCGCAAACAAGACCTCAAAAAGGCATTGTACAGCTACTGTATCGGCCAGTGATTTTGGCCGCACCATGCGGGCGCCTTGTCGGGCTCGGGCAGCGTTTTCGCCCAGGCCAGCAGCTTTGCACTCATTTCCTTGACTTTGGCCGTTTCATATTCCGCGACATTGGCGGTCTCGTTTGGCTCTTTTGCAAGATTGTACAATTCCACGCGTGATCCGTCGGGATTCATCAGCAATTTCCAGTCGCCGTCACGCATCGCCAGGCGCGGGCTCTTTTGGATATGCCGCCCCCAAGAACTAAAGCGGTACTCCCAGAAAATGGACTTGCTGCGTTTGGAAGGCTTGCCGTAAAGGACATCGAGCCGATCCTCACCGTCCCATTCCTTGCTAACATCCGCATTGATCTTCTCGCCAAGCAGCCGTGTAAACGTCGGCATCAGGTCAACCGTGCTGACCACGCTGGTTTTATCGAGCACGCCCGCGGGCACCTTCCCCGGCCACCACGCAATGAACGGTACGCAAATCCCGCCCTCGTACAGCGAACCCTTACAGCCGCGATAGCCGCCGGCCAGCCCGGCCCCGGCATGGGCCGTATTGCCGCTCCACGCGGGCGAGGGCCCGTTGTCGCTGGAGAAAATGATCAACGTATTATCCGCCAGGCCCTGCTCTTTGAGCTCATCCATCAGCCGGCCGACATTCTTATCGATATTGGTGACAATTGCGTAATACACCGCCATCATCCCGGCGTATTTTTCCTTCGCCTTCTTCTCGCTCGGACGCAGGTGCCTGTACCTCTCGAGCATCTCATCGGTCGGGTCGAGAATCGCATGCGGATCCATGTGCCACAGGTTGATATAGAACGGCTCGTCCTTATGCCTGCGGATAAACTTGATCGTTTCATCGGTAATCACATCCGCCTTGTTAGCATTGGTCAGGCCCTGTAACAAGTTTCCCGTATTGTGCGAGGCAACCGATTCATCAATTCCGTATTCCTGCGGCGGCGGCGCATCCTCTTTCGCACCCTCCCAGCCGAGGTGCCACTTACCGAAATGACCGGTCACATACCCGGCCTGCTTCATCAAATCCGGCACGGTGAAATAATCCGGGCTCAGCCACTCGGCAGAGTTATACCGGGCGTTGTTTTCCGGCTTGCCGATGGCATAATGGATACCCGTCTCCGCGCAGAACCGGCCGGTCATAAACGCGCTTCGCGAAGGAGAGCACACCGGCGAGTTGACATAAAACTGCGTCAGCCGCAGGCCCTCTTTGGCCAGTTTGTCCAGGTGCGGCGTATGCACATTCGTATTGCCGAAACAGCCCAGGTCGCCCCAGCCGAGATCGTCACAAAAGATAAAAATGATATTGGGTTTCGACGCCGCCTTGCCCAAAGGCATGGAGGCCGCGGACAAACCACCCGTGAAAAGACTCATCGCCGCTGCGGAACTGAACTTCAAAAATTCTCTTCGTCTCATGGCTTCGCTCTCTCAAAATAACGACTCTTTCATTTTCTCACAATCCAGGCCCGACCAGGCGGAACTTGTGCGTTTTTCGTTTCTCTCCGGGGGTATCCAGCGAAACGGAGTAACTCCGCGACCACTGGCCCGCCTGCGAATCATAATCACTTTGCCAGAAATCCCGGCCGTGCACGGACTGGTCAATTTCATTCCACTTGCCGCCCTCGAATCGCTCAAAGCGATATCCCCGGTAATCACGTAATCCCATAAACGTCATGGGCACATAGCCCAGCCCGCCGGTCACCTCAAACTCGATGCCGCCTTTGGCCTGAATCTCAACTGGGTATTCGCAGATCAACTCACCCTTATGCACTTTCACATCCAGGTCATTGCCCACCGCCTCACGATGCACCAACTGCCAACTGTCGGGGTTCGCTTCAAGGGCCGCCTTTAGCCCGGCGTTAGGTCCGTAATAGTCCTTCGCATACTGGGGCAGGATGACATACACCAGCTTGGCCTCGACGTAATCGCCCGCCTTTAGCTCCGTAACATCCCCGGGTACGGACAACTCGACATTCGCGCTGGGCACCCTGCCGTTTTCCGTCCCATACACGCTTGCGTAAGGCATATCGTTTTGCTTTCCGCCCAGGCGTGCCTTGTATTGCCGAATCACCAGGCCGCGATTCGCCCACGCGCCAAACTTTGATTTATCCCTCGAGTTGCCCTCATGCAGTGAAAACCACGGCGTATCGCCCTCGCACGGCATCGCCACCCGGCTGTACTTCAATCCGCCCTTAACCGGTGCCCACTGCTCAATCAGGCCCTTTGCATTGCCGCGGGCCATCTTTTCAAAACTGTGGTTGTTGTATCCATCCGCCCCCAACTGGAAAAACGCGACACGATGACCGCCGCCTTTCGCATCCGCGCTGACCTTCAGGTCTTCCTTTACGTCATACCGAATCGTGTACACACCGCGGACAATATCCTCCGAGCGGTAAATCTGTGTCCGGCAGCGAAAATCCACCTTCCCGTCGGCCCCCTCTCCCGCGTAGGTCACATCCGTAACCACCGGGCAGTATTTCTCGTAACAGGTTTTCACATCCTCGTTATAGACCAGCTCGCCCTCGCCGTCCCAGCAGCAAAAGAAATTCCCGCCGCCAACGTTATTGGTCCAGTTCCACTTCACCGGCCGGTCCTTCTTCATCGCGTAGACCATCAGCGGGCGAACATCGTCGATCATCGAGCGGTCGAGGTTCATATCCGGGTCATACGTAATCGATTCGCCCCAGGCCCCGATCGCGCACTGGTCCCAAAGCTGGTTGCCCCGGTCCGGGAATTTACCCCAGCCAACCAGGCAAAGCTGCGCGTGCGACGCCGCGGGAAGCCCGCCCCACAGCGGTCCGACACTGGTATAATTGAGCTTTAAAACTTCTTTCGCAGGAACCGTCACTATACTGCTGCCGCGGTACCAGGGATTCTTACAGAAACGATTTTCTCCGGCATTGTGCCAGTTCTTGCTAAGCTGGACCGGAATGCCCAGGCCATAGCCGCTTTCGTCACAAAGCATCGCAGAGATACCGGTAATCGCAAAGACCTTGCCGTCTTTTAAAAACCGCATACGAGCCCGGCGGCTTTTCGACGACATATTACTCAGCCGAAGCTCGACCCGTTCGATCCGGTCATTGCACTCCTGTTTGGAATCTTCGCAGTCGTCATTGAGAAGCTCAACCTCATAAGCTCCATATCTCCGGTTGTATCGGGCATTGATCCTGCTTAACTCGGGCTTGCTCTGTCGGGCAGTAATGCGGACAGGTAATGTCTCCGCCTGGCGGATGTCATCGAGCCTTGATGCGCAGTCACCGGCCACTGGGTACACGATCAGCGCAGCGGACTTTTCCTCACCGGCCTTCCAGCTTCCCGCCTCCATGCGAAGAGTGCAAACGGAATCTTTCGAATTGCATTGCAGTTTCGCACCGCAGCCGTCCGTGACAAAGACATATCCCTTTTCGCGATTTGTATCCGCAAGGGCCTGAAAATCCCCCGAACCGATGAGCGTTGAGAAAACGCTCTCCAGGTCCAGTTCCAACACAAGGAAACCGTCCTGTATTTCATTTTTGGGCGTAAAATAGAGGACAAACGTAACCCGGTCCGGCCAGGCGGCGATCTCAAGGTACATCTCGCCTTCCGGAGCCCCTTTTTCCAGCCGGATATCCTCGAGCCAGCGCCGCTGATAGTACCTGCCGCTCTCGATGAGCATGCAGTTGCCGCGGTTGCCGGGCGTATTGGTCGCCTGGTACCCTTTTCCTTTGCTTCCTATGATACAGCGAAGCTGCGATTTCGGAAGGCTTTGAATCAGGCGGTTATCGCCGGTTAATGCCTCCGGCTGGGAAGGAGAATTTCCAATCGGACCAAAATTCAGCAACTCGAAATCGTCATAATCAAACGAAAGGCCCAAGTGACTGGTCTGGATATTGAATACCTGGTCCGCATGGCGGAAACCATTTTGCCACCACATGTAGGTATAATCGCCCGCGGGCTCAAAAACTTCCGGAGAAACAGACGAGAAAGCCGTGCAAACAACACAACATGCCGCTATGATTACATGGACTAACATTTTATTCATATACACTCGCTGCTCGAAAAAGTATCAGTTCCCCCAAAACATACCACAAGACACGTCAACGTGAAATGGAATATCACGACTTGCTTTTATCATTTTCCGACAGCTTTACTCGATGATGTTCTCCCGCCAGGCACTGCATATGTGTGCATAATCCTTCAGGTTCACGCTGCCGTCCTTGTTGATATCCGCGCCGTTTCGCCAGTTGTTGCTTTCATCGCAGCCGGTCGCGTTCCAGTTCGCGATCAGCAGGACCAAATCCTCGCAATCCACCCCGCCGCTGTTGATATCGCCGGGCAATCGCGGAGAACGGACCAGTTCAATGCCGTCATTGGTCTTGAGGTTGCCGGTATACTGCCGCTTGAAAGGATTATTCCAGTGCTCATGCACGCCGAGGCTATCCATAGCGATGAAATCTCCCTCGGGGTCATAAAATGCATTCGAGGGCGGCGCATCGGCCTGGGCCGCTTCGTGCAGAAAATTATCCACCGTATCGCCGGCGTTGATTACATTGGAATACTCCTGGATCGTCGGTTCGGACCGAATGAAATCCAAAGCAACCGAATCGATCGCAACCGGGTCCTGCGAGGCCAGCAGGCTCGATGGCCAGCCATCGTCATCACAGAAGGGCTTGCTTTGCCATTTACAATTTGCGGATAAAACATAGCCCTGGGCATTGGCGGCGAAAAGGCCGTCCACCAGGTAAAGGATCGTCTTGCCCCCGAGCTGCTCATGACCCATCAGGTCTACCAGTGCATTGTACGTCCCCATCGGCCGCTGGTAACATTCCCACAGGGCGTTGCCGATATTGAAATCATGCACCGCGATATACGGGTGCACGCCGGCGTTCTTGGGCACCTGGATCGGGGTGCCGCCGGGCTGGGCATCGGCAAGGAAACTGCCGAAATGGTTTTTCGCGCACACGGTGATCCCCGCAAGGCTATGGCCCTTGAGGCTGGCCAGGTTGATGAAATAATCGGCCCCGGTGATGCAGGTGGGGATATATGCAGGGCTGCCGCCGCCGACCTCGGTCGGGTTCTGCAGGTCATCGGACCAGTGAATCTGGGCGGTCATATCTTTTTGCACCTGCTCCCTGCCGTCGCCGCCGTAAAAGTCCGCAAAGTGGAGATCGGGAAATTCCGCCTTGCAGGGATTGAATATTGGATCGGGAACACAGCGGGACGCATCGAAGAAAGTAATGCAGTCCGCATCGACGCCGGCCTGGTACACAAGCTGCCTTGCAAGGGCTAAAACCACCTGCGGCGCAATGAAGGTGCCGTTTTCATCATAATCGTGCTGCTGGGCCTTGTTGAGATTGAGCTTGATGACAATTTTCTCCCCCGCCTGGTAGCCGACATCCCCGTAACCTTTGGACTGGTTGTGGTACCGGAAAATCCGGTCCCAGGCCTGGGCATCATACGCCGCTTCGGTCATATCGATGATTGTATCCGAGAGCATCTGGTCCACGCGGGCCTGGTCGATAGAATCCCACCACTTGCCGGTAGCGCCATCCCAGCTTGTCGCATCGGGGTCATAGTTCCAGACGACCCGGCCGGGAAAGATACCGCGTCCGGTGCCGATCGGGGTCAGCGGGGCATCCGCGGGGACATACCAGCTTCCGTCGCCGCCAAAGCTAAGCGGACAGTTATGCGAAACCGGGATACTGATCGCCATAAACGCCACCCCCAGGAAAAAGACCGCACCCAGCACCCGGCCGCTTTTGAGCAGAAATTGCGCCCGCTTGGCCGCCGCGGCCGTTCCGGCAAGCCCGAACAGCCAGATCACGAAACTTGACGCAATCGGGAACGCCACCCGCTGGCAGGGATATGTCGCCCGGCTGGGCTTGGGGATCACACGGACCAAAAACCACATCAACGCGAAAAAGCCGGTAATCGGCATCAGCCAGAAATACCATTTACTTGTAATGCGGTGTTTCTTTTCCATTTTTGACACCTCCTTATGTGCGTATATTATATGCCATAAAGCCAGTCAAATGCAAGCCTGTAAAAATCCAGGAAGTCCACCTTGCAGTCGCCCGTCAGGTCCGCCTGGATCTGATCACATCCAACCTGGTCTTGTCCCTCATAGATGTTCCATATCTCCGCGGCATTGAGTTCAATATTATAAATGCGGAAATCGTCGATTGCCCCCTCGTAATAGCCCCCGCCGCCGCCGGTGTAGGAACCGATATTAAACTCCGTAATGCCGGTAAGGTCGCGGATTTTCCCGCTGCCGTTGTGCCAGATCTGACCGTTAAGATAGATCCTCATATTTCCTGTCGCGGTATTTTTGGTAAACGCCCAGTGATTCCACTTGCCCTCATAATCGCCGGGCTGGGCGTCTTTTAAGATCCGGTCGTAACCGCCGTCGGAATACCCGGCGTCAAAGATCACCCGTCCGTCTGTCCAGGGCAAATGGCAAAGCAGAATCCTCGATTGATCCGGGCCGTTGGCATGGAACACGACATCCTGGTTTTCAGGTTGCTCGGCCGGATCGCCGTAGACCCACAGGCATATACTCACCTGGTCGGTCAGCCCGGATACCGCCGAGACTGGGATGGAAACCGAAGTCGAACCGGTGAAATCCAGGGCATTATCCAGGTGTCCGCCAATCCAGTTAAAGCTTGTATTGACCTGGCCGTGCATAAGCAGGCCGGAAGAATCATACGCAGTGCTGCCGGCGGTTTCGTCAAACTTCCACCAGCCAATGCATCGGTCCTGGAATGCCGGCTCGGTCTGGCCGTTCATCAGCCATTCGAGCGAGAGAATGCCGACATCCTCGATATTGATCCTCGCGTCACAGTTTAAATCTGAAGGAACATACGATAAACACGAACCGCTCAGTCGGAACCGCCGTGTCGTGGGCACATCCGAGGCAGTGTCGAGCTTGACGCTGTACGTCCTCGACCAGGTTTGCGAATCCGGATCGTAATTGCACTGCCAGAAGTCATTTCCGTGAACGGCCTGATCGACCGCAACCCAGTTCTCGTTGACATACTCCTCGAGCACGCAGTTCTCGTAATCACACAGATTCTCGAAGGTCATTGGTACATAGCCAAGCCCGCCGGTGATCTCAAACTCCAGGCCGTTGCACGCCCTGATCTGCACCGGGTACTCACGCAGCAGCTTTCCGTGGATCATGTTGATCTCAAGATCATTGCCGACCGCCTCGCGATGGATCATCTCCCAGCCGTCGGGGGTGCCTGTCAAAGCGGCCTCAAGCTCAGCATTGGGTCCGTAATAATCTCCCGCGTTTTGCGGCATAATCACATAAACAATCTCCGCTTCGAGGTAATCACCGGCCACGAGCTGATTGATCGCATTGGGTACGCCCAGCTCCACGTTCGCGCTCGGGTACCCTCCGTTTTCAGTACCGTAGACACTCACATTCGGGATATCGTTCTCGACACCGCCGAGCCGTGCCTGGTATTTGCGGATTACAAGCCCCCGGTTCGCCCACGCGCCGTAAAGCGAAGTATCATTCGAGTTCGCCTCATGCAGCGAGAACCACGGTGTCTGCCCCGTGCAGGGAATTGCGACACGGCTGTAGCTGTTGCCGCCTTTTACAGGCGACCACTCTTCGATCAGGCCGTCGGCATTGCCGCGGGCTATCTTCTCAAAATTGTGATTGTTGTAATTGTCTGCACCCAACTGGAAAAACGCGATCCGCCGGTTGTTGCCCGAAGGGGTCGCGTCCACCGGGATCGCACTGGTTACATCGTATCGCATTCGGTATACGCCGCGAACGATGTCGTCGGTACGGTAGACCTGGGTCGTACATTGCATTTCAATCGCCCCGCCGCCGCCCTGGCCGGCGTAAGTCACCTCCGTCAGCACCGGGCAGTACTTCTTATACTGCGTCCGCATGCGGCTGTTGTATTTGCGGTTGCCGTAGGAGTCCCAGTAACACAGGAAATCCGCCCCGCCAACGTTATTGGTCCACGTCCATTTTTCCGGCGTATCCCGGTCCTTGGCGTAGACCATCACCGGCCGAACATCGTCGATCATCGCCCTGCCCAGGTTCACATCCGGATCATACGTAATCGACTCGCCCCAGCTGCCAATCGCGGATTCCTCCCAGAGCTGGTTGCCCCGGTCCGCGACATCCGACCAGCCGATCAGGCATAGCTGAGCATGCGAGGCCGCCGCGACACCGCCCCAGTGGGTCCCAACGCTTGTATAATTCAGGTCCACCGTCGTCTGCGCAGGGATCGTCAGCATCGTCGCCCCGCGAAACCAAGTAAATTCGTCAAACCGGTGCAGATCACCGTTGTGCCAGTTCTTGCTAAGCTGGACCGGTATCCCCAGCGGCACATACTGATCGTCACAGAGCATCGCCGAAAGCCCCGTCACCTGGCAGACATTGCCCTGTTTATAGAAACTCAGCCGGATTTCCCGCGGCTGGGTGTCCGGATTGGTCACCGAAAAATTGACCCGTTCGATCCGGTTATTTCCGCTTTCGCTATAGGATCCGCAACTGTCATTGCGAAGGCCGACATGATACCAGCCGTATCGCTTCTGGTAGTAACTGGGCAGCCCCCGCACGATGGGTTTGACCTGCTGGGCGTTAATGGTAAGCAGGCTCGATTCCGCATTTGCGATATTTCCGATCTGTCCGCTGCAATTATCAGCCACCGGGTAGACAATCAGGGCGACTGCCTGCTCGATCCCGGCCTGCCAGCTGGCGATATCCAGGTGCAGCGTACACTTACTCGCGATGCCGTCACAGGTAATTTGCGCGCCCGAATGGTCCGAGGTAAAGATGTAACCTGAGTTGGCACCGTTGGTTAGGGCCTTGACGGTGCCGGATGTCAGCTCATTGGAAAACGCGGATTCAAGGTCCAGCTCGATCTCTAATGCCCCATTGGTCACCGCGGCATCGGGTTTGAAATACAGGACAAAGCTGATCCGGTCCGGCCAGGCGGCAATTTCGAGGTTCATCTGCCCGGCCGGGGCCCCGCTTTCAACGGTGATATCATCTAACCATCTACGCTGGAAGTACTTACCGCTCTCAACGAGCATGCAGCTCGACTTGCCCTGATCGGCGGAAACTGCGTCATAAAGCGACCCGCCCGCTCCAATACTGCACCGCAGCCCCGCAGCAGGCAGGCTGTCGATGAGACTGTTATCCTGCGTTAAGGCCTGGTTTTCGTCGGGAGGATTGAGAATCGGGCCAAAAGTGAGGATCTCAAAATCGTCATAATCAAAGGAAAGCCCGAAACGGCTGGTCTGAATATTGAAAATTTCCCCAGAATCGCGGAATCCGCTGGCCCACCACATGTAGGTATAATCCGCAGTATTATCCCAAAGCAGTGGATTTTGCGTAGCAAACAAGGAAAAACACAAAAAAAATGCCGTAAGAAAGGGTACCCAGAGGTTTTCTTTTTTCATCATCACCTCATAACAAGCCAAAATCCCGGTTTTTACCTATTATACCAAAAATTCGGCTCGCAATGAAATGACATTTCCCGCAGTTCATTTACCATTATCCGACGCGGTGAAAGCACCCGCCAATCCCTGATTTCGGACCTTGCAACTCCGCCTATTCTACAAATTTGTAGGCACATCGCCAAATTCATACAAATGTTTAATACAAATGTATGAAAAAAGCATACAAACGTATGAATTTTCATTTCCCTTCGAGCAACGCTCTTGATTGATCCAGCCAGGCCTTGCCCTCATCGATCGTTTCGCAGTATTTACAGAAAATAAAGCGGGTGTCGGGTCCGGCGTTTGTAACCAGATGTTTGATGTCCTCATCTTCCAGCCATGCAAGGACATGCACGGGGGACTGGGCGTCATTGAAATAATCGAGCAGGGAAGGATAGCCCATCTTGCCGGCCACACGGTTAAAGCCGTAAAAGTTGGGAATCTTTTTGAAGCTCTCGAATTGATGCTCCGCATCGGCGCAGCAGTGCATGCCCAGGCCGCCGAAGGTTTGCGAAAGGTCGATCAGCTCGTCGAGGCAAAACTGCTCGAACATTTGGGTATTGAACATGCCGCACTCGTCATTGGAGACCCAGGGGCCCATTTCCGGGGGAGCCCACATCGTGGGGCAATGGCAAGGCGTGGAATTGGGAAATTCTGACCGAAAGCGAGTGAGAAACTCCTTTAGCAATGCCGCGCATTTCTCCGTCAGCTCCGAGACGGCGTCGGGGGCCAGGCCCAGCGAGACGAAGAAGTCTTCCTTTTTCCACATCATGGCTGCGATGTCAAAGCCGCTTTGCATGTCCGGGACGGAGAGGTAGACATCGGGCCCGAGCTTTTGGGTTACCTTGTCGGCCAGCGTAAAGACGCGTTCGAGGCCGGGGCTGTTTGCGAGGGAGACGTTTTTAACCGCCGCGGCCTGGGAGGGGCCGTCGATAAAAGGGATCGCGCAGGGCACGCCGTCGGGGCTGATGTGGGCCCGGGCGCCCATCGCAACGGGGAACAACTGCGTGCCGGTGTTGAGCACGACGAAAGGAACGAAGTCATCGGCAAGTTTGTCATGCCAGTCGACCATCATTTCATAATTGCCGCAAAGCCAGTCCAGCCACAAATCCAAGGGCTGCTCAGAAAGGGTAAAATCGCCATGGGGGCAGTCGCCGACCCCGACAATCGGCGGAACACAGCAGAAAGCATGACGCTCAAAATTGCCTTTTTGATAAAGGTTCCGTAAAAATTCAGTTTCGCGCTCGTACATAATCTCCCTTTTCAAAATAATTCCGTTTGCTCTTCATAAGCCGGGGAATATCCAAAAAGTAATTCGGATTAGACACTTTTTGCGTTTTTGATACTCGAGCGTCTGACGATTAATTCCGTCTCCAAAACAACCTTTTCAGACTCGCCAAGAGTATATTTCTTCTCCAGAATATCCATCAAAAGCTGTATCGCAATTTTCGCTATCTTCGTCACCGGCTGACGGACCGTTGTAAGAGAAGGCGTATGATAGGACGCAACGGGAATATCGTCAAATCCCACAATCGCAATATCATCCGGGACGGCAAGGCCGGCTTCATCAATCGCCTTCATCGCACCAATCGCCAGTGCATCGTTAAAGGCAAACAAACTGTCAATCTCGATGCCGTTCTTTAAAACCGAACACATGGCCATATAGCCATCTTCAAACGTAAGTCCTTTTGCGGACTCCACATGAGCCGGTTTCAGGTCGTGATCCGTCAGGGCGGTAACACAGCCGTCCATCCTCTGTTTAGCGATAATGTTATTGGTCGCTGTTATATGCAGCAGCTTCGTACATCCGTTTTGAATCAAATGCTGGGTAGCTGTATACGCACCGCTGAAGTTGTCAACCGCAACACACGGCCTGGTCAGGTCTGGATCGTGTGACTCCGTCATAACCACTGGAATATTCGCCTGTTCAAATTGACGCAAAGCATCATGACTCGGTTCCATGGAGGCACCTACATATACAATGCCTTCCACCATTTTCTGGCGGAACAGATCCAGATAGAATGCCTCTCGTTCAGTGTCATTCTGGATATCGGATACGAGATAGCTGTAATTGCGTTTTCGTGTCTCCCGTTCTACCACGCCAAGCATGACACCGGTAAACGGCTGAGTCATATCAGAAGCAATCACACCGATCAGGTAGCTTTTGCCCATCCTCAGGGCACGAGCACCCGTATTGACCTTATAGTCAAGTTTTTTGATCGCCTTCAGGACTTTTTCACGTGAAGCATCACTGAGCGAGACCTTTTTTACCCGCTCATTAATCACGGCCGAGACCGTCGCAACTGACAAACCTGCCAATTCAGCAACGTCCTTGATAGTAGCCTTTTTCTTCTTGTTATTTGCCATGGATACAAACCCAATAACCGTTTTTATAGTGCTTGAGATTGAAAATTCCCGTTTTATCCGCGGTAAATATCTTTGAAATAACAAATTACAATTTTCCTCGCGGAAATTTACTACCCTTAAGGGTATAGAATTCAGAGTCGGCCTCCGAAAGAAATACATCAAACACCATGAATTTCACACAAGTCCAAAGCAATTATTAGAACTACCCTTACTTTATTATCTTGGCAACAGGAAACTTTGTCAACATAAAGACTTATCATATCTGAACCCAAAACAGCAATCGCACTTTTTCCATATAATATCCTGCCCACCATCAACAACAAATGTTATAATGCCTCAATGTATAGAAAAATCAATGGTTACCGGGATTTCACAATGAATCAGCTTTCGAAAAGAGAAGTCGTCAAAAAAGCACTTGAATTTGATCATCCCCCTTACGTCCCCTGGGATATCAGCTTTACGCTCGAAGCCGAAGAAAAACTCAAGAAACACTATGCGACAGACAACCTCGGCGCCAGGATTCACAATCATTTCCTTGAACTGGGCCATTCCATCGGGTTCTTTGAAGAGCTTGAAAATGAACGGTATCAGGACGTCTTCGGTGTCGTCTGGAACCGCTCGGTCGATAAAGACATCGGCGTGGTAGAATCCCTCGTGCTGCCGGAACCAACCCTGAAAGACTATTGCCTGCCCGACCCGCTGGACAAGCGGTTCTTTGACAATATCGAAACCCGCATCGAGAAAAACCCGAACCTGTTTCGGCGTTTTATCATCGGCTTTTCCCTGTATGAAAGGGCCTGGACACTTCGGGGCATGGAAAACCTGATGATGGACTTCTATGAAAATCCGGATTTCGTCCATGAACTGCTCACCGCGATCACGGACTACAACATTGCCCAGATCCAAAAAGCGCTTACGTATGACATCGACTGCGTTCACTTTGGCGACGACTGGGGCCAGCAGCACGGGCTGCAGATGGGTCCCCAACTGTGGCGCAAATTTATTTTCCCCCAGCTCAAACGGATGTACGGCGTCGTTAAAGACGCGGGCAAGTATGTGTCCATCCATAGCTGCGGAGACGTAGACGAAGTCTTTGACGACCTGGTCGATATCGGCCTGAACCTTTTCAATCCCTTCCAGCCGGAAGTCATGGACACCCTGCCGCTCATGGATCAATACCGAGGAAAGCTCGCGTTCCACGGCGGCCTGTCCACGCAGAAAACACTACCCTACGGCTCGCCGGCCCAGGTGAAAGAAGAAACCGTCCGCCTGCTCGAAAAAGGCAGGCAGGGAGGCTACATCTTCTCGCCGGCCCATGCGATAGAGGGCGATGTCTCCGTCGAGAACATGGTCACCTTCATCGACATCCTGCACGGACAGGACGGATTTTCACCTGCCCGGTGACACCCCCTACGCCAACTGGAACACCAGGTATATCGCCAGCATCACCACGGCGATAATCCCCCACAAAATAAAAATCGTCCTGCCGCCGTACTGCCTGAGGTACGCAATCGTCAGCGGTTCCAGCGAGCCGTCCCCCGCCTTATGCTTCGTGCAAAGCGAAACAACCACCATGAACACACACAGCCCGGCAAACAGGTAAAACGCCTGGAGCATAAAATGCAGCGCTGGCAGGTTCCAGAACTCGGCCGTCGGAAGAATAAACAGCTTGAGCGTCCCGACCGAAATACTGAACGCCGCCCCGAACACCAGCGTCAAAAACGCCGCTTTCGCCGTCGCCCGACGCCACAAAATCCCGACCATAAACACCGCCGCCAGCGGAGGCGCCAAATACCCGATCATCGCCTGGCCCATACTGAACAAATCCAGATTGCGGCTGGCCACCTCAAACGCCAGCGCAACGACCGCACCCGCTGCCCCGGCCAAAATCGTCACAATTCGACCCACATTCTTCAAATGCCCGCTCGTCGCGTCCCTGCGGAAATACCGCTTGTAAATATCCAGCGTAACAATCGTGCTAAAGCTGTTCAGCCCGCTGTCAACGGTACTGACCAGCGCCGCAATCAACACCGCGATAATCAATCCGATCGCACCGGTCGGCATGTAATTGACCACCATAGTCATATACGCCTCCTTGTCATCGGCCAGGTCCGGATGCAGCACCCGGCAGAGAATTCCCGGCACAAAAAAGATAAACGGCGTAATAATCTTCAAAAAAGACGCAAAAATCGTCCCCGACTGGCTGTGTACCAGGCTCTTGCCGCCCAGCACCCGCTGAACAATCGTCTGGTCCGTGCACCAGAAAAAGATGCCGATCACCGGGTAGCCCAGCACAATCGCCGGCCACGGATACTCTGGATCACTCGCCGAGCGGAACAGCTTCCAGGTATCCGGCGACACCGAATCGATCAGCGTCTCGATCCCGCCGACCTTGACCAGCCCGATCACCGTGAGCACCGTACTGGCCGCGATCATCAAAATCGACTGAAACGAATCCGTCACCACCACCGCCGTCAGCCCGCCGGCTACCGTAAAACTCGTCGCGATCAAACTCAAAAACGCCACCGAAAGCCACAGCGGCCAGCCGAGAATCTGCTCGAGCAGCAAGCCGCCCGCAAACAGTGTCCCGCCGATCCACATCCAGATCGTACTAAACGCCGCAAACCACGATAAAAATTCCCGGCACGAGCGGTTGAACCGATGCTCCATGAACTCGGGCATGGTACTGACCTGCGTCCGCAGATAATGCGGGATAAAGATCATCGAAAGCAAAAACAAAAAGATCCACGCCAGCCACTCAAAATTCGCGACCACCATCCCCACCGAATACGCCCCCGCGCAACTGGCAATCATCATCGCCGGGCTGACATTCGTCCCGAAAATCGAAAGCCCGATATTGAACCATCCCAGTGAACGGCCCGCCAAAAACAAATCCTCGCTGTGCCCCTTGCGAAAGCTCACGTAAAAACCGATCGCCATTACGCTGACAACATACACCCCCACCACTACGTAATCCAGTGCCTGTATCTTACTGCTGATATCCATGTCAATCCATATCCTCTATAACAACATTACCCAAACTCACACATCTGTACCCGGCCTGCAAGTCTACAACAAACCCCACCCTTTTAAAACCCAAAAAAGGGACTGTCATCATGAACCGTCGTTTTTTGATCTACGACTGCTCAGCGCGCAAGGGAATTACGGGTTGTCACTTTAGTTCCGGTCTTTTTAAAAGTTCACAGGGCAAGTTCTACCTTACTGGTCCCAGTCAATGCGCGCTTGTTCATTTTCGATATCCAGCCACACCCTGGCATGTTCAAATTCTCTGGTATATACGAGGCCCTCTTTCTTCGCAGGGCCCCTGGGCGGCCCTAAAGGTTTGTTGAATTCGTCGGGCCGGTAGAACCAGCCCGATTGACCGGACCAGCCAACACTATGGCCAAAATACGCATATTTTTCCGCTGCAATCAGGAACGCCGCCAGTGGAAGTGTCAAACTGTCTTTGAGGACCTTTTCCTGCTGCCGCTTGTCCAGTTTATAAAAAACAGAAATTTTTTCTGTAAGCTGGAAATCTTTCGGCCAGCCCTTCGCAAGTACGATCTTCCCTTGTTTGCCCGTCTTTTGTATTAAATCGATATCATGTCTGAGACGTTTTTGGTTGAGCCTGCCATTTTGATAATGCCCAAGATATTCTACCATTGCACCGCATGTGTGGTCTAAGTACTTCATTCCTCCATCGTAATCTTCGATTTCTCCCCGTAACCCATTGAATATGATCATGTCTTTGGGCCCGATTGCTTTTGAGGTCTCTTTAAGCAATTGATACAAACCATCGCGAATCGCTTTTTCTTTCGACTCTTCGAGTTCAAATTTCAGATGGGGATTCTTCTTGATCGCGAAATAGCTTATACCGTCAGCGAATATCCCATCAATATATGGATTGCTGCAGGCCTGCACGCATACACTGGTCCACCAGTGACGTACCTCCGGATTGCTTAAATCGTAGACTTCTACGTTATGCTGAATGACTGTATTGTTGTATTTATCATGCAGTTTCCACTGTGGATTGGCGTTAAAAGTTTCATAGGCCCTGGAATAAGGTCTGGCAAGCGTGCTGTTCCAGTAGAACAAAACTTTCACGTCCGGGTTTGCTTTTTTAAGCTGCCGGGCAAAATAATATCTTGCCTCTTCCACTTTCATCTCCGTGGCAATTCCCTGTTGAATCGAAGTGGAGACGAGGGAATAATGTTTTGCCAAAAATTCCGCTTGCTCATCCGTAAAATGCCTGCCGGAAGCCAGGAAAGCAAACGTCGGTACTGTGTCCCAACTGAAATCCGGGTACGCAGAATTCTTATCAGGAATTTCCTCGGAAAAGGAAAAGCTGAACAGGAAAAAAAGAACAAAAACGAGAAAAAGAACTTTTTTCATAATACTCTCCTTTGTTTAAACCTCTGCAAATGTCTGCTGGCAATGTTGCAAAAAAACTTCTCTTCATTTTTGACAGCGTTAATGACGGGTGCCCACCATCCTGCGGGATTATGTGTTTTTTCCGCAGCATTTTTTGTATTTTTTTCCGCTGCCGCAAGGGCACGGATCGTTTCGGCCGACCTTGGGGGTCTCGACGACGATCTGCTTGACCTTGCGTTCACCCTGGGGTGCGGTGGCGGCGGCTCTTTGCCGCTGGGCCATCTCGAACTGGCTGACCTGGTCGTGCTGGGTCTTGGATTTTGACCAGACGTCGCGCTGCTGGGGCTGTCGGCGGTCGAGGCGGACCTTGAAGATCGTGTCGGTGACCTTGTCCTCGACCTGGTCGAGCATTTCGTTGAACATGCGGTAACCTTCCTGCTTGTACTCGAGCTTGGGGTCCTTCTCGGCAAAGGCCCGCAGGAAGACGCTCTCCTTGAGGTGGTCCATGGCGTAGAGGTGGTCCTTCCAGGTCAGGTCGTAGATCTGGAGCAGGACATATTTTTCGAGATCAGACAGCTCGCGGCGGGTAAACGCGCGGGCCGCTTCGAGCGCGGCTTCGTTTGCGGAAGGTTCGTCCGGGTATTGTTCCGGGTCGAGCGTCAGGCGGTATCGCTGGTTGGCCCATTCGATGGTTTCATCCGCGGTTTTGCCCGCGGTATGGCTGGAAATGTACTGTTCGAGGCCGCTGTCATGCCAGTTGCGGGAGGCTTCGAGCAGGGTCTCGTGGATCTGCTGAGGTTTAGTGTCGGGCAGGACCTGGGGGTCGAGCTCGAGGTTGAATTTGTCTTTGGCCCATTTGGACAGGGCGGTAAAGCCCTCCATGCTCGGGCCCTCGGGGCCGAAGGTGATGTTCAGTGCGAATTCGACGGGGTATTCGACCTCGCGTTTGGCGTATTTCTGCTCGACGGCTTCGATGAGCTTTGCCTCGATGTCGTCTTTTTTCATCTCGGCGAGGGCGTCGCGGTCGAGTTCGATATCGAATTTGTTCACGGCCCAGGAGGTAAGGGTCCGCAGGGGGTATTCCTCCTTGAGGAATTCGTTAACGCGGGCGGTGTCCTTTTTGCGGACCTGCTCGACGGCGGTTTCGGTGACCATTTGCAGGATCTCTTCGTGGTCCATTTTGCGCATCTTGCTGACCGAGACATCAGCGGAGTAGGTGCTCATGGCCCACTTGGACAGGGCATCGAGGTTCCAGGAGGCGGGGTTCTCGAAGTCCTGGAGGTATTCGCCGATGGTGATGGAGATTTCGTTCTCTGCGTCCTTGGCGGCCTGGTCGAGGATCATGGTTTCGATCTCGTCGATTTCGAGGCCTTTGAGCCGGTTGGGTTGGAGGTCGAGGCCGAACTGCGACCGTGCCCATTCGCCGATGCAGCGGTAGGGATAGTCGGCATTTAGCATGGTCTCGCAGGCGATGTGGATCGCCGAGCGGGTCATGTCCATGATGGTGTCTTTGAGCTCTTCGCCCTTTAGGATGGTGCGGCGGCGGGAGTAAAAGACCTTTCGCTGGTAGTCCATGACCTCGTCATATTCGAGCAGGCTTTTGCGGGCCTCGAAGTTGCGTTCTTCGACTTTTTGCTGCGCTTTTTCGATGCCCTTGGAGATGCGCGAATGCGAGATGGGCTGGCCTTCTTCCCAGCCGATAAAGGTCAGGGCCTTGATGGTCCATTCGGGCGCGAAGTTGCGGAGCAGGTCGTCGTCGAAGCTGAGGAAGAACACGCTCGAGCCCTTGTCGCCCTGTCGTCCGGCGCGGCCGCGGAGCTGGTTGTCAATACGGCGGGATTCGTGGCGTTCGGTGCCGACGATGTGCAGGCCGCCGATCTCTGCGACGCCGGGGCCGAGCTTGATGTCGGTGCCGCGTCCGGCCATGTTGGTCGCGATGGTGACGTTGCCGTAAGTGTTGCCGTTTCGTGCCTGGTACTGGTGGCCGGCTTTTTCGACGATGGAGGCCTCGCGTTCGTGCTGCTTGGCGTTGAGGACTTCGTGTTCGAGTCCGTATTTTCGCTTGAGGGCATTGGAGATCGCCTCGCTTTTTTCAATGCTGATGGTCCCGACCAGGACGGGCCGGCCCTGGCTGGAGACATCGTGGATGTCTTCGACGATGGCGTTGAATTTTTCGGGGATGGATTTGTAGATGACGTCGTCCATGTCGTCGCGGACGCAGGGTCGGTTGGTGGGGATGACGACGACTTCGAGGCTGTAGATGTTCATGAACTCTTCGGATTCGGTGGCGGCGGTACCGGTCATGCCGGCAAGCTGGCCGTAGAGCTTGAAGAAGTTCTGAAGGGTGATGGTTGCGAGGGTCTGGGTTTCTTCCTTGATCTGTACGTTTTCCTTGGCTTCCACGGCCTGGTGGAGTCCGTCGGACCACTGGCGGCCGTGCATGAGGCGGCCGGTAAATTCGTCGACGATGACAACCTTGCCCTCGAGGACGACGTATTCTTTTTCGCGTTCGAAGGTGACGTGGGCACGCAGGCTCTGTTCGAGCATGTGGGGCCATTCCATGTTCGAGCCGGTGAAGAACGAGCCGATGCCGGCGATTTCCTGCGCCTTGCCGATGCCCTCGTGGGTGAGGTGCACGCTTTTTCGGTCGATCTCGACTTCGTAGAACTGGATACAGGTTTCGAGCTTTTGCTCGGCGCGGGCGAGTTTTTCCTCGTTTTCGTCGATGGCCTTTTGGGCCTTGTCCTGGCGGCCGGGGTCTTTGGCGCGTTTGGCGTCGTTCAGTTCGCCCTGCGCGTTGGCGATGGCCCTCTGGCAGCGGTCGATTTCGTTCTGGGTGCTGTCGTAGGGCCTTTGGTGTTCGATAAGCTGGCGGGCGACGATGTCGGCCTTTTTGTATCGGGAGACGTCGTCGAAGGCGGGGCCGGAGATGATCAGCGGGGTGCGGGCCTCGTCGATGAGGATGGAGTCGACCTCGTCGATGATGGTGTAGTCCAGCGGGCCCTGTGCCATGTGGGCCAGGTCGGTCTTCATGTTGTCGCGGAGGTAGTCGAAGCCAAATTCGTTGTTGGTGCCGTAGGTGATGTCGCAGGCGTACTGGTGCTTGCGTTCGGCGCCGCGGGTGTCCATGTCGGCCTGGATCGCGCCGACCGTAAGACCCAGGGCCTCATAGACGGGGCGCATCCACTCGGCGTCGCGCTTGGCGAGGTAGTCGTTTACGGTGATGATGTGCACCTTTTTGCCGGTCAGGTGGACCAGGTAGGCCGCGAGTGTGGCGACGAGTGTTTTTCCTTCGCCGGTGGCCATCTCGGCGATTTTGCCCTCGAACAGGACGTTGCCGCCGATGAGCTGGACGTCGTAGTGGCGCATTTCGACGTTGCGGCGTGCGGCCTCCCGGACGACAGCAAAGGCCTCGGGCAGGATCTGCTCGGGCTTTTGATTGTCGCTTAGGCGCTGTTTGAACTCGGCGGTTTTTTCGCGGATCTGGTCGTCAGACAGGGCCTTGGCCTGGTCCTCAAATTCACCCGCTTCGAGCGCACGGGTCATGTAGTTTTTGATCATCCGTTCGTTGCGGGAACCAAACGTTTTGACCAGGAATTTCCCGAAGGAGTTCAATACCATAAAAGACCTATTCCTTTACCCTTGTGACGTACTGGCCGGTTCGTGTATCGACGCGGATTTTCTCGCCGACCTTGATGAACGGGGGGACCTGTACTTCAATGCCGGTTTCGAGCGTGGCGGGTTTGTACTGGTTGGTCGCGGTTGCGCCCTTGATTTCCGGGGCGGTGTCTTTGACTTCGAGGTCTACGGTGTTGGGCAGGGTGACCACGACGGGCTTGTTGTTGTACATGGCAACCTGGAGCTGTTCGTTGGGCTTGAGGTACTTGGGGCCCTCGCCGAAGGCATCGTCGTCGAGCATGATCTGCTCGTAGTTTTCGAGGTCCATGAGGATATGCTCGCTGCCGGACGAGTAGAGGTATTCGTAGTTGCGCTTGTCGAGGTAGGCCTCTTCGATGTTTTCTTCTGCGCGGAGCCGGATATCGCGGATGTTGCCGGTTTCGAGGTTTTTGAGCTTGGTCTGGTAGACGGCGCCGCCTTTGCCGAGCTTAACATGCTGATACTCGACGATGGTGTACAGTTCGTCGTCGACCTTGACGGTCTGGCCTCTGTTCATTTCGGATGCTCTCATGGGTTTACTCCTGTTTTGTCTCTTGTCGGCATTTGTGCCGTTTTGGGTCCATAATTTATACAATCTATCAAGAACCGTCAGTATGCCACAGCAGGACACAAATGTCAAGGGTGACCTCGGCGGTAGTTTTGGCCTGATTTTGGGAAAAGATTTGACAAGCTGGGGTACAGCGGGTATATTGTGGTCATTGGAACTCTTTAATGAAAGCCCGGGGAGCGTTTTGGAGGCTTTACGATGATTAAATTTCAGTGTCCGCATTGTGACAAGCACCTCGGTGCCGGTTCGGATTATGCCGGCAAGACGGTGAAATGCAAGCGGTGTCAGCAGCCGATTACGGTACCGCTGCACGCCAACGAGGCCAGGCCCAAAGCTGCCGGTTCGGAAGTCATCAAGTTCCGCTGCGGGCAATGCGACCAGAAAATCGCGATACCGGCCAAATATGCCGGCCGGCGGGTCAAGTGCCCCGGCTGTAAGGCGGCTGTGACGGCGCCTGCGGCAGGCGGCGGGCAGATGGCCGAATCGTTCTCGGGCAGCGCGACGGCGAATGTGGGCGGGTCTTTTTCGCAATTATCCGAACTCGAGCAGCAGCCGGACGCTTTTGCCAGCGAGCTGGCCGCATTTACCCAAGACGCTTTAAAGCCGCTGGGCGGCGATCGGCTGGATGTGGGGGACCTAGAGGACCAGGCGAAGGAGCAGTTGCGCAAAAAGGCCCAAAAAGAGGCGCGGAAAAAGGCGCGGGCGATCCATCCGGAGGTGAAAAAGACGATTTTTGACGCGATGACACAGGGTCCGGGCAAGCTGGGCATTGCCTTGGCGCTGGGATTGGCGATGGGTGCGGGTGCGGTGGCGGCCTGGTTTGCGGTTGCCTGGGCGATGGGGCCGTCGTTTTTGTGGCTGACCAATCCGCTGGTAATGCTTTTTGTCCCTTTGGGGGCGGTGGGGGTGGTGCTGCCGCTCAAGAACCGCAATCCTTTTTTGGGATTGATTTGTCTCGGGCTTGGGGTCGTGATTGTGTTTTCGGGCAAGGTGCTGATCGGTAAGTATATTATGATGCCGAGGGTCCGGGAGATGGTGCAGGAGCAAATTGACCATAATTACCGCACGATGCGGTCGAAGGACCTGGTGTGGCAGGCCAGCGACCGGGATGAGATGTTTGCCCCGATTGCGCTGGAGATGGTGGAGCTTGGCTATTATGACAAGGCCACAGCGTGGAAGATGATCTCGCTGCATACGGACCTGATGATCGCCGAGCAGGCGGCCGCGGCGATTGAAGAGGGAGAGATGGAGGGCGAGGTTCCCGAGGTGGAGATTCCGCCAATGTACCAGAAGGACTATGATTTGACGATCGAGATGCTCGACGAGGCGATGACGGAATGGCTGCCGGAAGAGCGGGCCAAGGTGATGCGCATCCACCAGAAGGAGATCGCGATGAAGTACAGCGATGATATGCTGGGCGATAACCCGGCGGGCGATACGGTGAGTGTTGTTTCAGCGCTTTCGTGTTTTGATATTCTGTTTATCCCGCTTTCGCTGATTTGCGCGTTTAAGATCGGGGCGTCGCATATCGCCGGCGGTTAGAGGTTCCAGGCTTTGGCGAAGTTCTTAAAGCTGCGGTCGTAGGTTTTCTCGAATTCCGGCGGGAAACAGCAGCCGGGCAGTTGCTGGCTGGCCAGGTGGTACTGCAGGCAGTCACAGCAGACGCCTTTTTTGCCGCAGCTATAGGTGCATGAGCAGAAGTCGAGGTTCTTTTCTTTTTTGCATTCCATGATATACTCCTGTTTTTGATAGGATATAGTGAGTTTCGGTTCTTATTGTCGGGGTCAGTATACCGGAATGGAATGGAGGTTTCAAGGATTTTCGCTGTAGCTATTGAAGGGCTCGACAGCGATGTGTACCTGCGGATGGTGGGTGAGGGCGCAAAATGGATTCGGTCCGGGCCGTAGGGCGTTTGGAGGTTCACGGATTGAAAAAGGGGCCGCGGTTCATAGTGACTGTCCCCGTTGTAGGGTATGAAAAGGTTTACCGTTCCTTCTTAGAAAAACCCTTGTAATCCGCCCCCCGCTGTGATATAAGGCTGGCTTGTCAAAAACCCGAAATTAAGGAAAAAACCATGTTTTCAGCACTGGAAATTTACGATCCGCAGATATTTGAACTGATCACGCAGGAATCCGCCCGCCAGTCGGGCTCGCTTCGCATGATCCCGTCCGAAAA
>CAYVUI010000008.1:56279-58704 GCA_964454745.1 uncultured Pirellulales bacterium
CCGGGCCGTCATGCAGGCCACCGGCTCGTGCCTGACCAACAAATACGCCGAGGGCTACCCCTCCAAACGCTATTACGAAGGCCAGCAGGTCACCGACCTGATCGAATCGCTCGCCGTCGAACGGGCCAAAAAGGTCTTCAAGGCCGACCACGCCAACGTTCAGTCCCATTCCGGCTCCATGGCCAACCTGGCCGCCTACAGCGCCCTCGCCGCCCCCGGCGAGACCATCATGGGCCTCTCGCTGACCAACGGCGGACACCTGACCCACGGCTGGAAGGTATCCTTTACCGGCAAGGTCTGGAATTCCGTCCAGTACGAAGTGGACCCCAAAACCGGCCGGATCGACTACGACAAACTCGCTGACCTGGCCAAAAAGCACAAACCAAAGGTCATCATCTCGGGCGCCAGTGCCTACCCGCGAACCATCGACTTCAAGGCCTTCGGCGAGATCGCCAAATCCGTCGGGGCCTATCATGTATCGGATATCGCCCATATTTCCGGCCTGGTCGTCGCCGGCATTCATCCCAGCCCGGTGCCCCACGCCGATGTGGTCTCGACCACGACGCACAAAACGCTTCGCGGCCCGCGCGGCGGAATGCTGCTGTGCAAGGGTGAACTGGCCAAAAAGATCGATTCCGGCGTATTTCCCAACCTCCAGGGCGGCCCGCACATGCACACGCTGACCGCACTGGCCGTTGCACTGGCCGAGGCCTCGACTCCGGAATTCGTCGATTACGCCAAGCAAGTCGTCAAAAATGCCGCCCACCTGGCGGATAAGCTCATGGAATACGGCTTTGACCTCGTCTCCGGCGGAACGGATAACCACCTGCTGCTGATCGATTTACGCAGCAAGGGCGTCGGCGGCAAGAAGCTGGCCAAGGCCCTGGACCGTGCCCGTATCGTCACCAATTACAACACCATCCCCGGCGACCCGGCCCCGCCCAAGAACCCCAACGGCGTTCGCCTGGGCACGCCCGCGGTGACCACGCGCGGCATGAAAGAATCGGAGATGGACCTGATCGCGGGATATATCAATACGATTGTGGAAAATATTGATGATGAATCCGTCGTCGAGCAGACCGGCAAGGAAGTGCTGATGCTCTGTTCAAGCTTCCCGGTGCCCGACCACTTCATCATCCCCCCGAACAATGGTTCCCATCGGGGCTAAATGGCACATAAGGCCTGTTAACGGATTGGCAGCAAGGGGCTTACATGGCAAACAAGACACTGCGAACCGCGGTTTTGGGCGTCGATCCCTCCAGCGATGCGCTGCTTGGGGCATTGCAGACAAGCGACCTGTACGAGATCGTGGCCTTTGCGCATCCTGACAGCGAAACCGCCAAAAAGACCGCCGCAAAGCTCGAATGCGAGCCCTACGACGACTTCCGCCAGGGAATCATCCAGGGCGAGCCGGAAGTTGTATTTGTTGCCGGGCCGCTGCACCAGGGGGCGGAACACATCCTGACGGCCATGAAAAACGGGGCCCATGTGATTAAATCCCTGCCTCCGGGCCTGGATTTTGAGCAGACAGCCCAGTTCATCAAGGCAGCGAAAAAGAACAATGTACACTTCTTAACCCTAAACCCGGCAAGGTTTTACGAATCGTACCAGGCCATGCTCGATGTCATCAAAGAGGGCCCGGCCGATTCATTTATCATGGTTTCGCTGGAGTTTTTCGCATGCCAGAAGCTCGATTCACTGGCGGACCGGTGGCTGACGGATCCGCAGCTTGCCGGCGGCGGAGTGCTGCTTAGAAGCACGTGGGCGATGGTGGATCAGCTTGTACGCGGGTTTGATTTGCCCCAGCAGGTGTATGCGCTGCATACGAACCAGGCGCCGGACCGGCAGCAGAGGCTGAGCATTACGGAGGATTCGTCGCTGGTGACGATGAAGTTCTCGGACACCTTGATCGCAACTCTTATCGCGACAAGGAGTTACGGTCCGGATGGATCGATCATCAAGGTGTATCAGAAGGACCGCAGTATTCATGTTACGCCGACGGAATTTTCGATTTACAGCCCCGAAGCGGAGCTTTTGGAGCAAAAAACCTACGATAATGCACTGGAAACGTCGTTTGTTAAGATGCTGGAGGCCTACGCGATGTACCTGCAGGATCCGGAAAGTTCGCCGCTTGGATTCGATGAAACCTGCGATTTACGCACGTCAGCCCTGATTGAGGCGGCTTACCTGTCCGGCAAGACGGCAATGCCGGAGGAGCCGGCGCGGATGTTTACACTTGGTAATATAGACCTGAAGAGTCTTTAATAAATGTTAACATGGGGGATATTTAACGATTAAATAGTACATTTGTTCGAATATTATCGTACAAGTGTACGATTCATTACCACGCAGATCTTGAATGTGTGTTATGTAGGGCTTGCTGAATAAGCCCATATTTCTATTTTACTGAGTTTCTCAGGCGGCC